>JBOFGJ010000135.1:0-5035 GCA_051649065.1 Flavobacterium sp.
GCGTTAGAATAGAGAGCTACTCTGTGACTCCTGGTTATAGATATGAAGGGAAAGAAGGGGGAAGTTTCGAAGCGAATGTAGAGTATAATGCGCTAAAAGTACAGCATAAGAGTGATCGTTTTATAACTGATACACCTGAAGCTGTAAATGATAAGGTATTTGACTTCCAACACTATGGAGGGCTTAAACTAGAGTATAATTATGAGCAGTATAACTACCCAGCGAATCCTACAGTTGGTTTTGGATTTAATTCGGAAGTAGGATGGAAGATAAATTTAAAAGAGACTGAGCAGAATTTTACCTATATCGATTTAAAGGCTAACTTCTTACACTTTATTGATAGAGGAGAGAGATTGATATTTGCGACTAACTTTAGGTATCAGACTAGATTAAATGATAACTATGACTTTTACCATGCTGCGACAGTTGGAGGTAATGTTAATCTAAGAGGATTTAGACCAGAGCGTTTTACTGGTAAGACATCATTTGTTCAGACAACAGACTTAAGATATAATATGGGACAGTTCACAGCTGGCTTTATCCCTATGAGTTATGGTTTCTATGGAGGGTTTGACTATGGTAGAGTATGGCAACCAGGAGAAGTGTCTAATAAATGGCACAACTCTTATGGAGCAGGTTTATGGGTAAGTGCAATAGAACAAGCGACACTACACTGCTCGTATTTTGGCAGTGCAGATGGAGGTCGCTTTGTATTTGGATTAGGGTTTGGGTTTTAATGCACCCAAATCCACTTTGTATATTTTACCACCAGCATTATCTTTTACTTCATCTGCTAAATAGACAGTGTTGTTATCTCCGAAAGTAACAGATTCTTTCTGTGAGATATGGTGTAGCTTGTGTTCAGAGATCTTACCATCCATAATAGCATTTGGATTGAATCCTTCTATTATCCACAGTTTAGAGTGAGACAATAAGACGAATGTCTTCTCATCAGGACTCATAGCAGCTCCTGTGATAGCACAGTGTTTGTACACATTGCAGCCATTAAAGGTTTGTACATGTTCAGCTTTGTGATGTCCTGCTATGTTAGGTACTTTATAAACTAGAGAAGTTCCATCAAAGCCTTTGCTTCTGTTCTTAGTGAAAATATAGAAGTTATTATTGTATAAGATGAATGCTTCAGCATCATAGAATAATTCTGTTTCTTTAGGGGGAAATGCCTTTTGTTCTGGATATTCAAAAGTGATTATATCTGCGACATTAGCTTTGTCCTTTTGTAGGTCATCTTTACTGATCTTAAGGATGCGCAAGTCTTTACGTGTGTTCTTATTGTTACCAAAGTCACCTATATAAAGATTTCCTTCTTTATCTGCAGTAAGTTCTTCCCAATCTATATTTTTTTGATCCTTTATCTTTAGAGTGTGCGCAATCTTACCATCAGCTTTGACTTGGTATAGTTCACTTTTGTTGCCACTATCTTGTAATGCCCAAAAGGAGCTAGAGGCATCATCATAGTATAATCCAGAAACTTCCTTAAGCTTGTTAGGGAGTATAATGTGGTCTTTGGTAATATCGTTTTTTTGCCCACAACTAGCTAATGTAGTTAGAGCGACTATTGATATTGTTAGTAACGATTTCATAGAGTAATTTTTTAAGATATAAAGTTACTAAATGTGGGTATAAAAAACATACAATAAGCTCTGAATTGTTAGCAATAGGATATGATAAGTTTCTTTCTTTATGAAAGGGATATTCTAATGCTCAAAAAAATCAGTAAAAATTGAAAGTTTAAAGTATATTTGCAAAATATAGGCTTATTCTGTTTTGAAGAGAATAAAAGTCTTATAATAGAGGTTACACGATTATTGAATGTCATTTCAATGCTTCTAATGGGCGTGTGCACGTAATTATAACTTTGATTTAACGAAGATGAAGAACATTAGAAACTTTTGTATTATTGCTCATATTGACCACGGTAAAAGTACTTTAGCGGATAGATTACTAGATGCTACACAGACTGTTACAGCACGTGAACAACAAGCTCAACTTTTAGATAGTATGGATTTAGAGCGCGAGAGAGGGATTACTATTAAATCTCACGCGATCCAAATGGAATATACATATAAAGGAGAACAATATATACTTAACTTAATCGATACCCCAGGGCACGTAGACTTTTCTTATGAAGTTTCTAGGTCTATTGCAGCGTGTGAAG
Source organism: Flavobacterium sp. (assembly GCA_051649065.1). Taxonomy (GTDB): domain Bacteria; phylum Bacteroidota; class Bacteroidia; order Flavobacteriales; family Flavobacteriaceae; genus Flavobacterium. Next base: position 2,177 of record JBOFGJ010000135.1, read on the forward strand.
GTGCGTTATTAATCGTGGATGCAGCTCAGAGCATCCAAGCACAGACTATTTCTAATTTATATTTAGCATTAGAGAATGATTTGACTATTATCCCTGTTTTAAATAAGGTTGACTTACCAAGTGCTAATCCAGAGGAAGTAAGTGATGATATCGTTGATTTATTAGGATGTGATTATGAAGAGATTATTCCTGCATCTGGTAAAACAGGTTTAGGAGTAGAAGATATATTAGCCGCTATTATAGAAAGAGTACCTGCACCTAAAGGAGATCCTGAAGAGCCTTTACAAGCACTTATCTTTGACTCTGTATATAACCCATTCCGTGGTATTGAAGTAATTTTCCGTGTTATTAACGGTTCTATTAAGAAAGGGCAGAAGATTAAGTTTATGGCGACGAATAATGAGTATCACGCTGATGAGATTGGTACGCTTAAACTTAACCAAGTTCCTAAACAAGAGATTAAGACAGGAGACGTAGGTTACCTAATATCTGGTATTAAAGAAGCAAAAGAAGTAAAAGTTGGAGATACTTTGACGGATGCTAAATTACCTACTAAAAATATGATCTCTGGGTTCGAGAACGTTAAACCAATGGTGTTTGCAGGTATTTACCCAGTAGATACAGAAGATTATGAAGAGTTGCGTAACTCAATGGAGAAACTACAGCTTAACGATGCTTCATTAGTATTCGCTGCTGAGAGTTCTGCTGCATTAGGGTTTGGTTTCCGTTGTGGATTCTTAGGAATGTTACATATGGAGATTATCCAAGAGCGTCTGGAGCGTGAGTTTAATATGACTGTTATTACTACTGTACCTAACGTGTCGTACTTAGCTTATACTAAGAAAGAACCAACAAAAGGCATTATCGTTAATAACCCTTCAGATTTACCTGAACCTTCTAAATTAGATAGAGTAGAAGAACCATATATCAAAGCTACAATCATCACTAAAGCTGACTTCGTTGGGCAAGTAATGAGTTTATGTATTGATAAACGCGGTATTATTACAAACCAAACATACCTTACAGAGAGTAGAGTAGAGTTGACATTTGATATGCCATTGGCAGAGATTGTTTTTGACTTCTATGATAGATTAAAAACAGTATCTAAAGGATATGCATCTTTCGATTATTCACCTATCGGTATGCGTACATCTAATCTTGTTAGAGTCGATGTAATGCTTAATGCTAACGTAGTGGATGCACTATCTGCATTAATGCACGCTGACAACGCTTACCATATCGGTAAGAAGATGTGTGAAAAGTTAAAAGAGTTAATCCCACGTCAACAGTTTGATATTCCTATTCAAGCAGCTATCGGAGTGAAGGTAATTGCTCGTGAAACTGTAAAAGCACTGCGTAAAGACGTAACTGCTAAATGTTATGGAGGGGATATTTCTCGTAAACGTAAATTACTTGAAAAACAAAAAGCAGGTAAGAAACGTATGCGTCAAGTTGGAAACGTTGAGATTCCACAAGAAGCATTTATGGCTGTATTAAAGTTGAATGACTAAGCAGTTGAAATATATTTAATGAAAAGGCTATCAATTTTGGTAGTCTTTTTTTTTGATTAAAAACCACTAATACTTATAAAATTAAATGAAAATCACACTGTTATTATTTACCTTACTTATATTCATAGGATGTAAGGATGACAAAAAGGAAGTAGAAGTAACACAACCAACTACCACTACAGAAGTGGTTGATGAGGTAGAGGAAGTAAAGCCGATATTAACATTATATGGAAAGGAGGAGAACTTAGTGTTAGATATACTTCTTCCAAGGTATTATGACAAAGACTTTCACCAAGGTGATCTTGATAAAGTAAATGACAAATGGCTTGCATTTGAAGAGAAGAAGGGATTGTTTCAAGTACTGAAAGCTGACTATGCGATTAGTGAACAAACTAATGAGTGTACAGAGAGTGAACAGGTAGGTATCTTCTCAACAGGATCAATAGAGCCTATCTTTTTCTTAGGACCTAATAACTTGATAAAAAAAGGAACCAAGACAGCTTTAAATATAAAAGAGCAACCACTATGGCCAGAGAGTCCACAAGAATACTTGTTTAATGGTAAGCAGTATATTTTAAGATCTGAGGGTAAAGTGGTAGATTCATATAAATATACAGATGATGAAAGCCCTAAAGAAAAGGTGTTTAAGAAATTTAAAAACTATAAGCTATATCTAGCAGTGGATGGTGAAGCAGAACAGTTAGTACTAGATATTCCAAGCTTTAATGAGACTTTCGTTAAGCTTTTATTTGTTGGGGATTTAGATGGAGATGGGAATCTTGACTTTGTGTTTGATACATCACCAGAATATGAGATGCAAACTGTAGAGGTTTATTTATCTAAAGGTGCTAAGCACTTTATTTATCTAGCAGGTGAGATAACAGTTGATTTTAGTTGCTAGCAGAAGTGATTTATAAATTAAAAAATACGCCCATTGAGACTCAATGGGCGTTTCTAGTTTCTATGTTATTGATTATTTCTTGGTGAAGTCACCAGCATAAATAGTAGTGAACTTAGAAGGTTGTAAATACTTCTTAGCAGCATCATTAACTTGTTTAATACTTAGTTTTTCTATTTCAGCATCTAACTTGTCATAATCTGTAAATGGAATATCATATAATAAAAATGAAGAAGATAACCCAAGAAGGTAATTGTCAAGTCCTAGATTTGTTTGTCTAGTGCTTTTCCAAGCAGTCTTATTTGCTTTCAGTTCTTCTTCTGTGATTCCATTAGTGACTAATTTAGTAAACTCGTCATTAATAGCTTTCTCTACATCTGCACGTTTAGTAGGATTCATAAATGCATAAATCATCCAAGCTGAATCTTCTCTCTTAGGGTCATTAGGTAC
>JBOFGJ010000136.1:0-3919 GCA_051649065.1 Flavobacterium sp.
GACTCTATAGTAGAACAATGTTGTGGTAATGTTGAAGAAGTATTGAAGCGGCTGTAGATTTAAGATGTTTACTTTAACCCAGAATCCGCATTCGCCCGATACTACGAATAAATTCTACTTTACACCTCTTTCATTAGCTCTAAAAACATACTATAATATGCTTTTATCACTACTTCAGACCTGTTTTATATCATTACTTTCCGTTTATATGTCTATTGCATAATCTAGGATAAACTATACATCTAATCTACTTTATACCCTATCAAAAAAAAGTCATCAACTACAAGAGTAGCTGATGACTTTTATTTCATTTATAAGAATTAAACTATACTTACTTATTCTTTATGTTATCACTAAAAGCTTGCATATCTAACCCGCCATAGTTACCTGAACTCATAAATAACAATACTGAGTTAGATAAATCTAGTTGATCTAAGTAACTCTTAAAATCACTAGCATTTGTATAAGTTGCTAGTCCCTCTCGTTTAAACGCAGCTTGCATTTGCTTTTGAGAAATCACTGGCATATTCTTAATCTTTAATGCATCTAATGAGTAGAACACTACAGCTTCATCAGCCTTGTCTAATGCGCCCTCATACTGAGATAAGAATGCAGAGTTAAGACTGCTATAAGTATGCAATTCAAGACATGCTATAACTTTCTTACTTGGATACTGTGCTTTCACCGCTTCAGTAGTTGCTTTCACTTTACTAGGTGAATGAGCAAAATCTTTATAGATAACAGTATTATCCGTTTCTACTAGTTTTTCTAATCGCTTAGATGCCCCTTTAAATGATGCTATCGCCTCATAAAAATCCTCTTCATCTATTCCCATATTCTGGCAAATCCACTTCGCACCACTGATGTTGCTCAAGTTATGCTTACCGAATACTTCTAATGGCATAGGTCCATCATTGGTATCTAAGTAAGTTTGTTCATTCTCTATGGAATATGAAGGAGTAGAATATGGCATCTTTCTGATAGGATTAACAGTCTCTTCTGCTAACTTAGCTACGATAGGATCTTCTTCATTATAAACAAGAATACCTCCGTTAACTATCTTATCAATAAAAATTTTGAATTGTTCTACGTAGTTATCAAACGTTGGGAATACATTAATGTGATCCCAAGCGATACCACTTAATAACGCTATATTCGGTTGGTAGATATGAAACTTAGGTCTAAGATCTAGAGCTGATGATAAATACTCATCCCCCTCGATCAACATAAACTCATTATCAGAAGTAAGATTAACCATGCGGTCAAATCCTTCTAACTGTGCTCCTACTAGATAATCTACCTCTACATTATGATAATGCATCACGTGTAATATCATAGAAGTAATCGTAGTCTTACCATGTGAACCACCGATAACCACACGAGTCTTATTCTTAGAATGCTCATAGATAAACTCTGGATAAGAGTATATAGTCAATCCTAATTCTTTCGCTTTTATTAACTCAGGATTATCACCTTTGGCATGCATCCCAAGTATAATAACATCTATATCATTTGTTATCTTCTCTGGATACCACCCTTCTTCTTTAGGCAATAATCCTTTAGCAGCTAATCTAGATTTAGAAGGTTCGAAGATAGTATCATCACTACCTGTCACTATATCTCCTTTAGCATGTAAAGCTAAAGCTAGGTTGTGCATTGCACTTCCTCCAATTGCGATAAAATGTATACGCATTATATATTTCTTTTGACTTTTAGTATTCTAATTCAATACGTAAAAATACGACTTTATTACATTTAACACTCTTTTGATTTAAATATCTTATGACTGATTTTCAATAATCAGCCTTGACTGTTAAAAGAATATTAATATCTTTATCAAAAAAACTATGCAAAACAATAATTACCCTCCACCTGCTCCAACGCAGCAAACATCTGTGTTAGGAATCATATCATTAATATTCGCGATAATAGCGCTAGTTGTCTCATTCATACCTTGTTTTGGATACTTTGCTATTTTTATTGCACTAGTTCCTATAGTTGCTTCTATTGTGGTATTAGTTCAAGCTAAAAAAACAGGAGAACCAAAAGGTCTTGCTATTGCAGGTTTAGCCATTGGAGGTGTTGCCTTATTAATTGGTCTATTTTGGGGAATATTATTAGGTGGTTTTACTAGTCAACTACAAAAAGATCTTAATAATCACAATTATTATGATACTACTGATTCTATAGAAGAATCTTATTATCAAGAAGAGGAAGCTGAGAATCCAGATGTAGAGATTTTTACAGAAGATACTGATACTATTCAATAAGTATTTGTGAAAAAAAGTTCTCCATATTTTATCATCAATGTAAGTTTTGCAATATTACTCTCCGTAATGTTTCTATATCTATACTTTATAGATAGTTTAGGTACAAACGAATTTCGCATCAAATCATCTTGCGAAGGTTTACCTGAATACTTATGTAAAAGCAGAGGGCTTACTAGAGACTTTATCTCTATACTTCACAACAGAAACAATACTACAAATCTTATTAATCATTATAGTATAAAGATATTTTTGTTTTTCTTATACTGTTGGGTTAGTAGAATACTGATTTCATTACTTCCATACCGATGGACTAGTAGAGTATTTATAACTATTGATATTATCCTCATAAGTATATTCTTTTTAATAGCCTTTTTACCATTGGTAATACTATAGGTTTTAACCCATAAAAAAAGCTCAAGAAATCTTGAGCTTTTTTTATACCTTACTATTCTATACCTAAGTATTTTCTAAAATAACCGCATTCTTTGATTACCTCTTGATAATACTTCGTGTCGCTATAGTTATTCTTTAAGTCTACAAATCCTTTCCACTTTTTAAACATAGTAGCATCTCCCCATCCACCACTATAGTAATCACCACTGTGGTATGTCAAAGTATAGAAATCATTTCGTTCTAATTTAGCTTCGAAGTAGGCTAACTTAGCTTTCTGTTCTTTAGTAGTTGCATTCTTTTTAGCGATGTCATAATACTTACGAGCATTGCGCATATTCAGAATATTAGAACGATTTCCTGTGCTGATAGTATTACTTCCATACTCATCCCAGATACTATTATAATAAAAACTACGTCCGTTACCATAATACGTAACATTGTAAAATGCATTTCCTACAAGCATTGCATTATTAAAGACATCTACACCATTAGCTACATTGTTCTCCATCTCTTTTAGTTTCTCTAAGAACGATAACTTAGTATATACTGTAGTCTGCTTAGCAGCGTGATCACAGTCATTACAGTCCTTAATCTTACCATTAAACGGATTGCCATATAGCTGACTAGAACTATACGTCATCTCTGTATAGTCATCATCATACATATTTTTCTTCTTAACTGGCTTTGCCTTTTTCATCTCAACGATTGCCTCATCTATCCTATCTTCATAGAACAAATGAATAGCGCGACTCTCATAGATATCACTTAAGTTAAACTGATATAGTGATGCAAACAATGACTCTATCCCAGAGTGACTAGTACGCAATAGGAAGTTCTCCATAGCCACCGACTGTTTGCTGTCTTTATAATACTCTACTCCTTTTGAATTTAGTATTTCAGACATAATAGCATTACCTTGTTCCTTATATACCACAGACAGAAACTGACGTATCCATCCTGCTGCATATTCATATCTAAAAGGATCACTATAGTCATTCTTGACTAAATCAACATATACCCATTTTAATTCAGGTAGCAACTTCTCTTCCGTACTCTTATCCAACTTCTTGATTTGAGATACAGTATTAATAAGCGCAAATAATCTCACTTGCTCTTCAAGCAGTTTATCGCCTTTCTTTACATAAGCACTTGCTTCTTCTATTTGCTTCGTCGCACTTTTATAATCCCCTTGGAAGATATCCATATATCCCGCTGCTAATTTCCAAAGTACAGGATTAGCAACATCTTGAGGTTTA
>JBOFGJ010000137.1:0-4108 GCA_051649065.1 Flavobacterium sp.
ATTATACCCAAAATACAAATACATACCTATCTATTTTAACCCAGATAAGCGATAGACAAATAAACGAAAAGTAATTATACAAAATAGCTCTGAATTTATGAAAGGGCTGAGTTTAAAATAGTCCTATGGACTGTTTTAAAACGAAGAGTCACCAGTAGCAATGCATGTAGTACGGGTTTAGAAGAAATGAAAGAGAGAGGAAGTAGGAATACTTTGCAGTATTTGGATAATGCTTAATCTGGGTTTAACCCAGATCAAGCGATAGACAGATAAACGAAAAGTAATTATACAAAATAGCTCTGAATTTATTCTAAAAGCATACTGTAGTACGGGATTAGAAGAAATGAAAGAGAGATGAAGTAGAAATACTTTGCAGTATTTGGATAATGCTTAATCTGGGTTTAAGATACTTTACTAATAAAACACATAAGTTCACTATTCTTTTTAACTAATTTTAACCTTAAATGTTATCTTTACAAAAAAAGACTAATGAAAAAACTAAACTATTTAACAGTAGCGCTATTACTAAGTAGTGCTGTTTTTGCTTCTAACACAGATAATTTAGAAGACGATCAGGACAAAGGAAGATATAGTACTTCACACTATGATGGTGTTTTTCTAAGCCACTTAAATGTTTCTGCCGGGTTATCAACTCTTGGATTCACTGCAGAAGTATCAACTCCTATCTCTGAAAGTTTAAAACTTAGAGCGGGTTTTGATATCTTCAACTTTAATACGAAACAATATGACTTTGATATTGATGATGAGCAAGGCACATTGAACGAAGCTTTCGGATTCACACCAACTTATGAAACGAAAGGTTCTTTAAATGCTTTTCATGGTCATGCCTTAGTGGATTATTATCCTTTTAGAAAAGGTATTCTTCATTTAACCGCTGGTTTCTATTTAGGAAATACAAAGATCAAAGCAAAAGGACTTCTAACTGATGGCAATGGTACTACTGTGCAACTTAGACCAGGATATGACTGGCCGACTATAGACTTTGACGGCAAAGAGCTTGATATTACTGATGGTAGATTAAATGCAGATTTGACTTTAGGGCAAACGATTAAACCTTACTTCGGTATCGGATTAGGTAGAGCAGTCTCTAAACGCAAAGTAGGAGTCAAATTTGAACTAGGTGTTCTATATCAAGGAGATTATACTCTTAAGCAAAATGGTAAAACTGTAGCCACTACTTCTGACGTAAATGCATCAATAGAAGATGCTGATAAAGTAACTAAATGGCTTAAATGGTGGCCTATGGTTAACTTACAAATCAACTACCGTATATTCTAAAACTTAATCAATTGAAACATTTAATTCTACTTATTATAGGAGGTTTACTTATCAGTACTAATAGTCTTTACGCTCAGGAAGAAACCGAATCTTCTAACATACAGCTAGAAGAGAATACTAAAATAGCCTCTGATCAATCAAAAGCAGCAAATAGTACAACAGAAGAGCAGGATACTAAAAAATCTAAAGACAAAAAAAAGAAGAAGTCTAACCCTACATTACCACCAAATAACTCCACTGCTTTCCTTCAACATTTAGGAGGTGAAGAGTTCACACGTGATAATATAGCGAAGCACTACTCTGATGAGTTCTTTTATGACTGGACGATAAGCGCAGGACTTTCCACTATGGGATTAACCATAGAAGCATTAACTCCTATTAATAAATCACTAAAACTTAGAGCAGGTATCGATCTATTCTACTATAATTCTAAGCACTATGATGTTGGATTAGATGATCCTAATGGTAATTTAAGTAAAGCTTTTGGGTATAAACCAAACCTATCTATGAAAGGGAAGATTCACATAATACATCTACACACCTTAGTAGATTACTATCCTGTCCCTGATGGATTATTCTTTTTCTCAGGTGGTTTTTATATAGGAGAAAATAAAACGAACTTAGATGGTTATCTAATCGATCACCAAGGAGAAAGAGCAAAACCAAAATATGGACAGGACTGGCCTGAAATAGACTTTCAAGGTAACAAAATCAAAGTTGTTGACGGTAATATAAAAGCAAATGTAACATTAGGTAATATTATCAAACCTTATCTAGGAGTAGGTATGGGAAGAGTAGTAACCAACAAGAAGTGGGGTATTTCAGTTGAAATGGGAATGATGTACCAAGGGGATTACAAAATCAAACAAGATGGTGTCACAACTGATTACAAACTAGAAGAAAACTTTGAATATAATAAAGATGCAGAAAAATGGTTAAACCACATCAAATGGTGGCCTAAGTTATCCGTTCAAGTTAGATATAGACTATTCTAATCATATCCCTTATATGATAGACTGGTGTTAAACCAAGATTAAGCGATAAACATATAAACGAAAAGTAATTGTGCAAAATAGCTCTGAATTTATTCTAAAAGCATTGTAGTACGGGTTTAGAATAAATGAAAGAGAGATGAAGTAGAAATACTTTACAGTATTTGGCTAATGCTTAATCTAGGTTAAACCAAACCCTTATTTTATGAGGGCATACATATTTTTATGTACCTTTGCCAAAATTTTTAGTTATGCCTAAGATTAGAATTACAAAACAATTCACATTTGAGACTGGACATGCACTATATGGTTATGATGGTAAATGTCGTAACGTACATGGCCACAGTTATAAACTAGCAGTTACTGTTATTGGTACTCCTATTGAGGATACTACTAATGTGAAGTATGGTATGGTTATAGATTTTGGAGACTTAAAAAAAATAGTGAAAGGAGACATCGTTGATGTATTCGATCACGCTACTGTTTTCAATAGAAATACCCCACATATAGAATTAGCAAAAGAACTAGAAGAACGTGGACACCACGTAATTCTTGTAGATTACCAACCTACTAGTGAAAATATGGTAATCGACTTTGCACACAAAATAAAAAGCAAGTTACCACAAGGTATTGAGCTTTATTCATTGAGATTACAAGAGACAGAATCATCTTATGCTGAATGGCATCAATCAGATAATTTATAAGCCTTGAGTTTTACGATTAATACACCTAAGAGCATTTACTTTGCTTCTGATCAACACTTCGGTGCACCTACCCGTGAGAAGAGTCTTCCTCGTGAAGAGATATTCTTACAGTGGTTACGCGAGAAAGAAGATGATATGGGAGCCTTATTCATACTAGGAGATCTTTTTGACTTCTGGTTTGAGTATAAAACAGTAGTGCCTAAAGGTTTTGTCAGAATATTAGGTAAACTAGCTGAGATTAAAGACAAAGGAATACCTGTATTCTTCTTTGTTGGTAATCACGATCTATGGATGGGAGACTACTTCGAGACAGAGCTAGGCATACCTGTATATCACGAGCCTAAGGTATTCGACATTAATGGTAAGAAGTTCTTTATAGGACATGGAGATGGACTAGGACCTGGTGATATGGGATATAAGAGAATGAAGAAAGTATTCACTAACCCCTTCTCTAAATGGTTATTTAGATGGCTACACCCAGACATCGGAGTTAAATTAGGTTCTTACTTATCAGTAAAGAATAAACTAATCTCAGGTGATGAGGACATCAAGTTCTTAGGTGAAGATAACGAGTGGTTAATCTTATATGCAAAGCGCAAACTAGAGACTACTCATTATGATTACTTTGTTTTTGGACACCGTCATCTACCAATGATTATTGACCTTAACGAACAATCTAAATATATCAATCTAGGAGATTGGATCAACTACTTTACGTATGGAAAGTATGATACTAAACTTCATCTGATAGCATATAAAGAAGAATTAGCAAAAGCTAACAAATAACAAAAAACGCATACTTGAAATAAGTATGCGTTTTTTGTTTACCTCTTTCTAAGTCAACTAAAATGGCTTTTCTAATATCCATTCACAGTGTCCAAAGTAATCCCAACTCACTGCTCCCAAATCTACTGTTGAATCAACAAACTTGCTTAACTCCCTATTATTAATAGACACATAGCTCTCTGCATATACAGCTACATCTTCACCTTTTGCCTTGTACTCATTCTTTATGCGCTGAGCCATCTGCCATATCATATCTGGAGAAGACAGACGTGCTAATTGCTTACTTGACAGCACATCTTCTATATCGTAATATTTGCGCTCTCCTGT
>JBOFGJ010000138.1:0-5173 GCA_051649065.1 Flavobacterium sp.
GAAGTATTTAAATTCACATATAAGTTAGATGAATTTGGGTATCCTATTAGAATGGAAGTTGAAGGTAAATCGTCTAAGGTGTTAGTAAAGTTTACAAATGCTATTATGCGTAGACCATCTTAGTTACAAATTAAATAAATCACAAAAAAAGCCCTGGAGTTTACTCCAGGGCTTTTTTTGTGATTTATTTTTATCTTAATTTTTGGATTTTATATATTTTTTTTGTTGATTTTATTTGTTTTATGTTAAAATTGATTATTATTATATTTTTTTTAAATAAAAATATGTTTAATGTTTTTATTTGATTTTTTATTTTGTTAATTTTATTATAATATAATTCAAATATTTTGTTAGATTTGTTTCAATTACTAATTGAATTATTATGAAATTAAACTACAAATGGATTGTAGCTGCAGGTATAATGCTTCTATCGCAGAATATCTCAGCACAACAGAAAGCCCTGAAAGGGGTAGTTACAGAAGGAGGGGTACCACTTCCAGGAGTAACTGTTGCTATTCAAGGTTCAAATGAAGGTACACAAACAAACTTGGACGGTAGCTATTCTTTAAATGTTAAACCTGGAGATGTTCTAGTGTTTAGTTTTATTGGGATGAAAGATGTTACTTATAAAGTAGGTGATGCAATGGTTTATAACCCATCTTTATCTGTTGAAGGTAGTCAACTTGGAGAAGTTGTTGTATTGGCATATGGACAAAGTAAGGCTAGGAATGAGATTACTGGAAATGTTGTAACTGTACAAGGTGATGTTATTGGAAAGACTCCTACTGTTTCTGTTGATCAAGCTTTACAAGGACGTGTAGCGGGATTGCAAATGGCAACAACTTCAGGTTCGCCTGGAGCTACCCAGAATATCCGTATTCGTGGACGCAATTCGCTATCTGCTAACAATGAGCCTTTATTTGTAGTAGACGGAATACCTTTAACAAGTGGAAATATATCGGGAAATGATGTGGGGACTTCCCTATCTTCTATTTCTGGAATAAATTCAGAAGACATCGAAACAATGACTGTATTGAAAGATGCTGCTGCAACTGCTGCATATGGAGCAAGAGGTGGTAATGGAGTTATCGTTATTACAACTAAGAAAGGTAAAAGAGGTGAGCCAAGTTATAGTTTAAAAACCTCTATAGGATTCCAAAATTTTGCTAGAAAAGGTCCTAAATTCTTAACTGGTGAACAGAAGAAAGAGTTGTGGTTAGAAGCGAATTTTAACGATTATGGAGCTGAAGATGGTTTTACAATGGATAATGCTTGGGAATGGTATATAGGACCTAAAGGATATGGGCCGAATAATATTCTTTCTAAATGGGTTGCTAATGGGTCTCAAAATTATGACTGGAGAAATGCAGTATTGAATAAAGATGCTATTACATCTACGGTTTCTCTTGGTGTAAATGGAGGAGATGAAAAAGGGACGTATTATGCTAATTTTGCTCATGAAAAATTTGATGGCGTTGTTATTGGTACTGATTTCAGGAAAGTTAGTGGAGCATTTAATATGACCAGAAAGCTAAATGATAGATTGGATGTCAAAATAGGAGCAAACGTATCTAATATTCTTCAAAATGGTATTAATGAGGCTGGAGCATATTTCTCTAATCCTAATTTATCCGGAATGTTTATTTCTCCTTGGGCACCTATATATAATGAAGATGGATCATATAATTTAGATATTCCTGCTAACTTGCACAACCCACTTCATGTGACTGCTAATAATATTTCAAGAAATGATGTTATACGAGTGATGTCAAGTAATACTTTAGGATATAAAGTTCTTGATAATTTACGATTTGAGTCAACTATCGGATTGGATTATTTATTAGCAAATTACAAAGTGTATCGAAATCCAGATCATGGTGATGGTGAAGCATATGGGGGTAATGCTAGTGAGACTGATCGTAAAAGATTTAATTATGTATGGCAAAACAGTTTGAATTATAAGTTTTATATAGGGGATGACCATAAGTTTGATACAAGAGTATTAATGGAGTATCAAAAGAATAAAGCTAATAATTTAATGGGCTCTGGAGAAGTATTGCCTCCGGGAATGATTAGTGTAGGAGCATCTGCTGCAAACTATCAAGCAAGTGCGGGGTATACAGATTGGGCTAACTTAGGATTCTTAGGATTATTGAATTATAATTACAATGATAGATATTTAGTTGATTTAACTTTGCGTAGAGAAGGGTCTTCTCGTTTTTCTGAAAATAAAAGATGGGGAACGTTCTTTGCTGTAGGTGGTGCTTGGAATATTAGTTCTGAGGCATTTATGGAAGATGTGAAATTTATTAACTTATTGCGTTTAAGAGGATCTGTAGGAACAACAGGTAACTCAGAGATTGCATCAAATACTTATGCTCAACTTTTAAGTCCAGGTAGCTATAATCAAGAATCAGCTATGATATCAACTCAATTTGGTGGATTGTTAGGTTGGGAGAAGCAAACAAAAACAGATATTGGTATTGAGTTTGGTATGTTTGACAACCGTTTAACAGGGTCGTTCACTTATTTTATTAGTAAGAGTAAGGATTTATTATATGCAAGACCATTATCACGTACTTCAGGATTCTCATCTCAATGGACGAATTTAGGAGATTTAAAGAATAGTGGTATTGAGATTGAATTAAACTATGATGTAATTCGTTCAGAAGATTTTAATTGGTCTATAGGCGGAAATTTAGGAACAGTTAAAAACGAAATGGTAACTATGCCTATCGTTGATGGGAAACCATTAGAAGTATTAGGAAGCTTTAAAGGAACTGCAGAAGGGAAAATATTAGAAGAGTGGAGATTAAAGGAGTATGCAGGAGTTGATCCTCAAACAGGGTTAGCACAGTGGTATATGGCTGATGGTACTAAAACATCAAATTATAACGCAGCAGAAACAAGATATTTAAATAAGAGTGCACTACCTAAGTTGACAGGGGGTATTACTACGCATATAGATTATAAAGGATTTTATTTAGATGCTTTATTTAGTTTTGCAGCAGGATATAGTGTTTATGATTATTGGTCATCTTATACAAACTCTATTAATAATAGATCATTGTATAATTATAATGGTACAACCGAATTATTAGAAAGGTGGCAAAAACCAGGTGACATTACAGATGTACCAATGGTCTCTACTGGTGGAGGAGCAACTTATACTTCCCCAAGTACAAGATGGTTATATGACGGGGATCATATCCGTTTGAAACAGATTACTTTAGGTTATAATTTGAGACCTAAAGTTGCGAAATCATTAGGATTAGATGCAGTTAATTTATCCGTTTCCGCACGTAATCCATTAACATGGGTAAAGGATAGTAGATTGAAATGGGATCCAGAGGTAGATGCGACAGGGTATATTGAAATGGCGACACCTCCATTGAAATCATTTGTGTTTACGTTAAACGTTAAATTTTAAGTAGAATGAAAAATATAGTTAAAGTCTTTTTACTTGCTGGATTCGTAGGATTAGCAAGTACAAGTTTTACAGCATGCTCATTAGATTCTGTTGATTCTAATACAAAAGATAATGAAAAATCACCGATTAGCTCTGAAAAAGAGTTGAAGTCAAGTTTAAATGGATCTTATGCACGTATGGCAGCTGAAACATATTATGGTCGAGATATTATAGCATTTTCAGAAAGTAGATCATCATATATGTATTCAACTGATGGAAGTGGACGGTTTGGGTCTATTTCAGGATTTACAATTCTTCCAACACACGCTTATTCAGCTGATACATGGGAACAAATTTATAAAGTGATTTCGAATACTAATCGTGTTATAGAAGCAAATATTGAAGAGAGTGGTGCTGTTAAGTATTACAAAGGTCAAGCATATGTTTTGAGAGCTATTGCTCATTATGATTTGGTTAGACTTTATGGAGAACAGTATGTAGGAGGATTTGGGTTAAATGCCTTAGGAGTGCCATATAAAACTTCTTTTTTAGATATTGATGAAAAAGTATCTCGTCCAACTGTAAGAGAAAATCAAAAATCAATTTTAGCTGATTTGGAGAAGGGTATTAAAATGATGACTGAGGCCGAGGCAGTTATAGGACGTGGAGAGAATATCCGTTTAACAGTAGCTAGTGCTAATGGCTTTAAATCAAGGATTGCTCTGTTTTTTAGTAAATATGATACTAGTATGCTAGATGTGGTTGTTGAGAGTTCTTTGAAAGCGATAACATCAACTGGAACTACAGTAATCGCTAGGGGATCATTTGTAGATGCTTATAAAGGTGATGGAATTATGAGTAATTCTCTTTTTGAATTAGCACAGTCAGGTGTAGATAATTTAGGTGTAAATAGTTTGTTTAATATTTACAATGTTAAACCTGGTTATGGTGATCTTGTTTGTATGAATGATGCTATAGTATCGTTGTTTCCAGAATTTGAAGGAGATAAAAAGGTTGATGATGTTCGTCTTTATATTATTGGTAAAGGTGTAGATAGTGCTCTTCGTAATTTGGGTAAATATACAGTTCGTACTTCTAATGTTCGTGTAATGCGTATCGAGGAAATTATGTTTAATTACGTTGAAGCTACTTTAAAAGGAGCTTCAAATGGTGATAACGGTCAAGCTTTGAATTACTTGAATAATATTGTATCTCAACGTGTTACTTTACAGGCACCAAAAGATGCGAATGGAGTACAACCTTCAGCGTTGCCTAAGATCTATGATGTATTAACATTTGAGGATTATAAAAAGGAAAGAATTAGAGAATTAATGTTTGAAGGGTTTGCTTATGAAGATATTATGCGTTGGGGAGGAGAGGTTGTAAATCCTAAAAGTAAAGTAAATAGGCTTTTAACTAATGGGAAGGTTGTTTTTGGAGATAAATATGCCGCATTTCCAATACCTCAAGTAGAGATTAATGTTAGTAAAATAGAACAGAATCAAGCATATAAGTAATTTAAATATGTTAATGTAAAAAGGGAAAGCCTCAAAGCTTTCCCTTTTTTTTTGTTTAAAACTAAGCCTAACTGGAACTATATGATTATTTGAATACTATCATCAATACTATAGAGTTCTTTGTTTATGTTAATTTAATGTTAAGTGATCTAGGTAGATTTGTTATACTAACTAATCAATGTTTTTATGAAGAAATCTAAACTTAATTGGTTTTATGCTAGTCTACTATTACTTTCAGTAAGTGTGG
>JBOFGJ010000139.1:0-1391 GCA_051649065.1 Flavobacterium sp.
AGAAGCTTTTGAATCATTCCATAATCTTTCATATTTTTTATTTCCAATAAAAGATATCTGCCAGTCCTCTGCCTTCTCCAGTTGCTCTGCTGCTTTAATTTGTTTTAATGTACTGCCTATAACAGTTCCATTAAGAACATCGTTTAATTCATTTAGTGAATAAGATCTCATAAAATTCGTTTTTGGTATTTTGTTTAATTAAAACGAAGAAAAACAAAAAACATTACAATACAAAATCAAATTATTTTATTTTCAATAATAATAAATCAATTTCTTTTAAAAGTTATCAATCACTAAAAAAAATAATCACTATTTATTTACTTTAAGCCATTATAAACAATAAAAATGGCTACTCTATTACAGAGTAGCCATTAGCATTATCGTTATCTCTATTCTTCTTCTTTATTCCACTTGACAAACCACTTTGCTATTCTACCGAAGTTGGTAATCATTAAGAACCCTAATATTAAATTAGCAAAAGTAGTAAAAGAACTATAGATGTCAAAAGGAAGCATATTTCCATTTCTGACTGCTGTGGCAAATCGCTGTATAATCCACAATATCACATAAGACAGATTACTTGCTACAAGTATTATACCTAGAATAAAAATTCCTACCTTGACAATATCGACATTTTTCATATTATCTATAGCAATAAAGTCTCTTTCATATCCTTTATTTAAACGAAATACCCCGACTATCTTTTCTGCAAATAACATCAGGACAAGTGAACACACTATAAAAATAAGGTAATACCCTATCTCTATTTTTTGTTCACTAAGTGAAGTTCCGTCCTGAACTATTGTATAAAACACTGTATTTAGTAACGAAACCAAATAAGTAAAGAAGGTATAAAACCCTATCAGCTTTAGTAATGCAGTAAACAGATCTTTCTTGCTCATAGCTACTCTTTTAAGGGATTAGAGTATCTAATATACAACAGTTTAAGAGATTTACCTATATATTATCTACTCACAACTATACATTGTCTTCTCCATATCGTGATAGAACAGCACAGTCCAGTGTTCTGCTTCAGCCTGTATCTTCCACTCTGTACGCCATTTCATAGCTAGCTTACCATCATAATCACTCTTAAAGGCCATATTGTATTCTAAGTAATTGTATTTTGGTAAATTATCCGCTCCATAAAAGATAATTTGATCATCCTCTTTTACCCAAAACACCTGCATATAAGGTGAATGTCCTCCTACTACTTGATATGAGAAATACTCATCAATATCTCCTTTATCCTTATTCATCCAAATAATATTAGGCAATGCTAATACCTCATCTAAAATATCGTAATCAAAAGACACATCATCCATAGATAATTCTGCAAAAGCAACTTCTCTACGCTGTATATAAATCTTCGCATTGGGATAACGGCATAC
>JBOFGJ010000140.1:0-3047 GCA_051649065.1 Flavobacterium sp.
CAAAATGCGAATTAAACTTTTGAAGCAATAAACCGATGGCTTCATTTACAACTATTTGCCTCGTATATACATCTGTATTTCCTTGATCTTGTAAATACTTATTATACTCAACAAATTGCAGTAAACCATTAAGTTGATAATAATTTAAACCACTCTCTTTTAAGCTTTGAAGCATCAAGTGCTCCTCTCCATAATAAAGCAAATAGTGATACCCTGTAGTTGCTGCACCTTTATTCTTAGCTGTCAATGAAGCCAAACTATCTTGATCATCAACGATTAGTGCACTACTCATAGCTAGATCATAATCCGTATGCGCTGTATAAGCTGGTATCACATCAAAAAGACGAGTCGGCTCCTCTTCTTCTATTTGATTTAAAAAAGAATATAAATGAAGACGAGCTACATCTAAATAAGGTTTAAGTCTATTTATACCTTTTATACGATCAGTTAATTTATCGAAAACTTCAACTAAATCTTTTTCTGGTGAACTTTGCTCAAGATGTTCAAAGGCTTCGTCCACTTTAAAATTTCCAAGGAAACTATTAGGATGAGCAAACCATAAAAAGCCTTCTATACGAACAAATTCATATTCAAACACAGTAGTCAAATCTGCCCATTTCAAATGAATATTTCTATTGACCTGCTCATTGAGGGGATATTGTTTTAACTGAACTAGATTTACTAACTGTCTAACAATACGATGGATACCGTAAGTTTCCTCTTTTAACAAAGAATCCAGTGAAGCTGGCTCAGCTAGCAAATCTTCATACTCTTCTAGTATCTGCTTTGAATATGGAATAAAATTTAGAAGATCCGTTTCCATAGCTATTACAGCCTCATTTATAGGTAATAACAAATAGGGTTCTAACAACTGCAACTGTTGCTTTGCATACTGTATAACTCGATAGTTTTTATAAAACTCATCCTTATACTTTGTAATTTCTGCCTCAGAAAGCTGTTTTATTTTTTCAGGTATTTGCTCCTGATTATATCCTAAACTCTTTAAAATTCTTGCTACTCCAAAGTGTTTTTCTTCTACTACCTTACTTCCACATCCTCTACAAAAATTCCCCTGAGCAGGAGTAAGAGAAGCACACCATCCACAGCGTACATCTACACGAACGCTACCCGCACAAGCCACACATATATCCCCTGGCTGATAATCGCCCGGTTGTGGCGTAGAGCACGATTCACAATAAGTGATAACTGCCATACTATACGAACTATTTTTCTATCTACCTTTTCTAATTTTTGCCCAAATATTTTCTTTTTGAACTGCTGTCATTTCTTTAACTAACTTACCGATAGCTGACTTCGATTCACCTTCCAACTTTAATTGTAAAGCTACCTCATAATCGGAAGAAGCGACAAACTCAGCTCCACAAGAACGGCAAAACTGACCTGGTCCTGTACTCAAACACCAATAACAATTGTGAACTGGTTCTGCTTGAAGTCCACAAGACAAACACAAATCACCAACTTTATAATCCTTCGGCTGCTTAGCTTGACAATGTGCACATTTTACAACATCTGCACTCTCTACGATTACTGCCTCTTGCTTTACCACGGTTTCAGCAACTGCCAAGCTTGCTGCTTGTGTACCTAAAGCCCACTGCATAATTACATGTGCTATTTCGATATCCATAGCTGTAACTTCTATCAAAGTTCGCGTATCACCAATCATAACGAAATCCTCTTTAGATTGAATTCCAGCATCTGCTAATGCCTCAATATCTTCTGTCGTCGCTCCTTTTTTACGCAATATACTTTCTAATAGCTTTGGAAAATTTTCTATACTCATACTTCTAAATTATAGTTGTAAACTAATTAAATACTTCTATAGATATAATTAGTCACTAGGTTATTACTGACTTAGTTCACGATGATTAAAAAATAAAAAGGGAGACTCATCTAATTATGATCCCCCTTTATTATCTATCTAGTTGATATTAACTAAATCAAAAATTAAAAGTCAGACTAAAAATTTTATAAAAAGAATCCTTATATCCTTATAACTTGCTTTCTAAATACTCTCTAATCACTAAATCAGTAAAGAAACCACTATGATGTCCTCCCCAGCAAGCTGTCATTGTTAAAGTTTTTCCAGAAAGGTCTAATTTTTTATTTTCTTCAGCTCCTTCATTTACAATACAGTTTACTTCAATTTTATCCATTGACTCTTGTACTGCTTCTTTCCCAAAATTATCTTTACACACTTCTTTCATTGCATCCATTAAGCGTTGTAAACATACACTTGGCACAAACTTAATATGCTCTAATTCGAAAGTATCCCAGTTGATTTGGATAGGTAGTTCTTTACCTACAATTGCGTTCAATTCTTTTTGATACTCAGTTACGTACTGCTCTTCTATTGCTGTATAAGCTCTTTTTTCTTGTAATCCCATGATTTATATTATTACTATTATTAACATTTCAAAGGTCTTATCTTTGCTATTGGTTTCATAGACCTAAATTCGGTAATTGCGCTTATCACGGAATTCCGTGATATGAAAATTTCCAAAAGTATCTTACCTTGTATTCAAACTTTACAAAAAATGCTAAAAACACTTTTAATAATTGGGTTTTGTTTTCTATCACTAACACTAGCTGTAAATAATCTATCTCTCATTATGGGAGGTATGAGAAAGAAAAAAGCAAATCGTTTAATACAAGAATATCTTGAACATGAATTCAAGGGTCAATTAAAAGCAGTTGAAATTAGACGCTTTTTTAATGCCTCTAATATGAATCCCAATATGTTTTCGGTTATTATCTACGATCATCAATTAGCACAAGTAAGATGGGTTTTATTCTTTGACGCCAAGATTTTAAAAAATGAAAACAGAATTGAACAAGGTGTTTCCTATGCTAAACCAGTAAAAGAACAATACCAAGATGCCTTATCTGACTACTATACCAAAGAAGATATAAAACTAAAAATGATTGATTTAGATTGTCGTATTGACATTAGTTATGATTCATTAACCATGACATATCTTTTTAACCCAAATCCCAATGAGCTGAAAACGAAAACTAAAAAACTCTTA
>JBOFGJ010000141.1:0-1395 GCA_051649065.1 Flavobacterium sp.
TTAAGACTCTATTTTTTCCAGCGTGGAGTCGGTGTACAATGGCTTCAACTATAATAACAGCTCCGTCGACTATTAGTCCAAAATCGATAGCCCCTAAACTCATAAGATTGCCACTTACTCCAAATATTTTCATCATAGAGATTGCAAATAACAGAGCCAATGGAATTACTGAGGCAACGATTAGTCCTGCTCTCCAGTTTCCTAAAAGTAGAACTAAAACAAAAATAACGATTAAAGCTCCTTCGATTAGGTTAGTTTGAATGGTACTAACAGTTTTGTCAATTAGTTTTGTTCTATCAATAAAGGGTTTGACTGTAACACCTTCAGGAAGGGTTTTTTCTATCTGAGCCATTCTTTGTTTAACAGCCTTAACTACTTCTTGTGTATTAGAGTTTTTTAGCATCATTACCATTCCGCTAACATCTTCTCCTTGTCCATCTTTTGTCACAGCACCATAACGAATACTACTTCCTATACGTACATCAGCAACATCTCTAATAAGTACAGGAATTCCATTATTTGTTTTAACAACAATACGTTTGATATCTTCAATGCTTTTAACCATACCTACACTACGGATAAAGTAAGCATAAGGTTTTTTATCAATGTATGCTCCTCCTGTATTTTCGTTATTAGCTTCTAAAGCGCTAAATATTTCAAGTATAGAGGTATCCATACTTTTAAGAAGATCAGGTTTTACTGCTATTTCGTATTGTTTTAACTGTCCTCCTAAAGTATTTACTTCAGCTACTCCTTTTACCCCCACAAGTTGAGGTTTGATAATCCAATCTTGTATGGTACGAAGATCCATACTATTGTACTTTTGTTCATATCCTTCTTTTGGATAGACTACATATTGGTATATTTCACCTAATCCAGTACTTACTGGTGCTAAATCAGGTGTTCCTACTCCATCAGGAATATTCTCTTGAGCAGTTTTTAACCTCTCAGAAATTTGAGCTCGAGCCCAATATATATCAGTGTCTTCTGTGAATACCACAGTAATCACACTTAATCCAAATCTACTGATGGAACGTAATTCTTTTATATTAGGAATTGGTTTTACAGCAAGCTCTATGGGATAGGTAATAAATTGCTCTACTTCTTGGGTAGCTAATGTAGGTGAAGTAGTAATAATTTGAACCTGATTATTAGTGATATCAGGTTGTGTATCCATGGGTAAATTCATTACAGAATATGTTCCAAGAATGATTAATCCAAGAACAAATAATCCTACAATAAACTTGTTACGGATACTGAAATTTATGATTTTATCTAACATTTATATCATTATTTAAATTAAAGTAACTTTTTTTGTACTTATAATATATTCTATTGAATATAGATATACTGTTTACTTGAACAGTACAGACAATACCCAACTACTGTTGGTAA
>JBOFGJ010000142.1:0-6453 GCA_051649065.1 Flavobacterium sp.
AGCAGTTGTTAGATATTATTGAGATAGTAGAGGAGACGAAGATAGCAGGTGTAATTGCTACGAATACGACGATAGATAGAAGTAACCTTAAATCGATACATCAACAAGAAACGGGCGGACTTAGTGGAAAACCATTGACTAAACGCAGTACTGAGGTGATTCGCTTCTTATCAGAGAAGAGTAATAAGGCATTCCCTATTATCGGGGTAGGAGGGATACACTCAGCAGAAGATGCTATAGAAAAATTAGAAGCAGGAGCGAGTTTAATACAGCTTTATACTGGCTTTATCTATGAAGGACCTAGTTTGATCAAAAAAATCAACAAGGCATTATTATCTAAATATTAGAATTATATTATGTCAACAGAAGTATTATATACTTTTTTTATTACTTGTTTTTTACTGATTATTACCCCTGGGCCAGATATCTTATATGTGGTTTCTCAGAGTATTACTAGAGGCCGTAAGTATGGATATGCTGTAGTAGTAGGACAGGTGGGAGGTTTGTTATTTCACTTGTCATTATTTGCTTTTGGTATTTCGGCTTTGATTACACAGAGTGAGATTTTGTTTAAAGGAGTGAAGCTATTTGGAGCCTTATATTTATTTTGGTTGTCTTATAAAGTATATCAAGAGGAGAATGTTATCGCAATAGATGAGAGCGGTGGTGGTGCTAATGATAAGACCTTTATAGGATTTGTGAGAAAGGGATTGTTAATGAATGTATTAAATCCTAAGGTGATGATGTTCTTCTTAGCTTTGTTTCCAGGTTTTATTACAGAAGCTGCAGGTAATGTACAGAAGCAAGTATTCATATTAGGAAGTGTATTTATTACTGAGGCTGTAGTTATCTTTTTTATTATATGTAGTATAGCAGCGAAGCTTACTGATTATATGAAAAATAACAAGTCTGTCAATGTGTTTTTAAAATGGATGCAAATTATAGTATTTAGTGGATTAGGGATTTTCTTATTAGTAAGTTAGAAGAATTACGATCTCTATTTTATAATCAGAATATATCAAAAGGTTCTAAGGATGATGTCTTTAGAACCTTTTTTTATGTTTATAATACAGATAATCAACTAGATATTTTAGAATAAAAGTTTTAGGAATAAAATAAGGAGAAGGACATTGTAAAATTGTGTGTTTTCTGCTATATTTGAATTTATATGAAACCAGCAGTTAAGATTATAGAATGTCCTCGTGATGCTATGCAAGGCATTAAGATGTTTATCCCTACCGAGAAAAAAGCACAGTATATACAGTCGCTTTTAAGAGTGGGATTTGATACCATAGATTTTGGTAGCTTCGTATCTCCTAAAGCTATTCCTCAGATGGTGGATACAGCTGAATTATTAAGTCAATTAGACTTGAGTAAGACACAGAGTAAACTATTAGCTATTATCGCGAACACAAGAGGTGCAGAGCAAGCTGCGGAACATAAAGAGATTAAGTATCTAGGATTTCCATTCTCTATCTCAGAGAATTTTCAGATGCGTAATACACATAAGACTATTGCAGAGTCTATTGTGACGTTAGATGAGATATTAAATATAGCAACGAAGACTGATAAAGAAGTAGTAGCCTATCTATCTATGGGCTTTGGGAACCCT
The DNA here is from genome assembly GCA_051649065.1 of Flavobacterium sp. GTDB lineage: Bacteria > Bacteroidota > Bacteroidia > Flavobacteriales > Flavobacteriaceae > Flavobacterium. The sequence continues at coordinate 1,613 of JBOFGJ010000142.1, forward strand.
TATGGAGATCCTTGGGATGTAGATATTGTAGGAGATTGGACTGAGAAGTTAGCGAAGATGGGAGTGAAGATATTATCACTGTCAGATACAGTAGGTAGTTCTACACCAGAGGTAATAGATTATCTGTTTAGCAACCTTATACCTGCTTACCCAGAGATAGAGTTCGGAGCACATCTGCATACGACACCAGATAGTTGGTTTGAGAAGATAGATGCTGCTTATAAGGCAGGGTGTCTTCGTTATGATGGGGCAATTAAAGGATATGGAGGGTGTCCGATGGCCAAAGATGATTTGACAGGGAATATGCCAACAGAAAAAATGCTAAGCTACTTCACTGCAAATAAAGTGGATACTAATCTGAGTGCGATGTCATTTGAGAGTTCGTATAACGAAGCGCTAAAAATATTCAATTTTTTCCACTAAAGTTTTTTATTTAGTGGAAAAATAGTAAATTTGCGTGCAATTCAACGACATTGCACATGAAAGCACACACAACTAAAATCATCGGTCAAGGACTTACTTACGATGATGTATTATTAGTTCCAAACTATTCGGAAATACTTCCAAGAGAAGTAAGTTTAAAATCAAAATTTTCAAGAAACATTACCTTAAACGTTCCTATCGTATCTGCAGCTATGGATACTGTTACGGAAAGTGAAATGGCTATCGCTATGGCTCGTGAAGGAGGGATCGGAGTGATTCACAAGAACATGACAGCTGAAGAGCAAGCGAAAGAAGTTAGAAAGGTTAAAAGAGCGGAGTCTGGTATGATTATAGACCCTGTAACTCTTCCTCTAACAGCTACTGTAGGTGATGCTAAAAAAGCAATGGCTGAATTTGGAATCGGTGGTATTCCAATCGTTGATGACAACGGTATTCTTAAAGGAATCATTACAAATAGAGATATGCGTTTCGAGAAACAAAACGATAGAGCTATTACAGATGTAATGACTAAAGATAATCTAGTAACTGCAGCTGAAGGTACTACTTTAGAGCAAGCAGAAGAAATTCTTCAAGAGAAAAAAATCGAGAAATTACCAGTAGTAAACGCTGACTATAAATTAGTAGGGTTAATCACGTTTAGAGATATTACTAAACTGACTTTAAAACCAAACGCTAATAAAGATAAGTTCGGTAGACTACGTGTAGCTGCTGCTTTAGGAGTAACTGCAGATGCAGTAGATAGAGCACAGTTATTAGTTCAGGCTGGTGTAGATGCATTAATTATCGATACAGCTCACGGACACTCTCAAGGTGTAGTAGGAGTATTAAAAGCAGTAAAAGCAGCTTTTCCACAGATCGATGTAGTAGTAGGTAATATCGCTACTCCAGAGGCAGCATTATTCTTAGTAGAGAATGGAGCTGATGCTGTAAAAGTAGGTATCGGACCAGGATCTATCTGTACTACTCGTGTAGTAGCAGGTGTAGGGTTTCCTCAGTTCTCAGCTATTATGGAAGTAGCAGCTGCGTTAAAAGGAACAGGTATACCAGTTATCGGTGATGGAGGTCTACGTTATACAGGAGATATTCCTAAAGCGGTAGGAGCAGGAGCTGACTGTGTTATGTTAGGTTCTATGTTAGCAGGGACTAAAGAATCTCCAGGAGAGACTATTATCTTCGAAGGTAGAAAATTCAAAGCATATAGAGGTATGGGATCTGTAGCAGCAATGAAACAAGGTTCTAAAGATCGTTACTTCCAAGATGTGGAAGATGATGTAAAAAAACTTGTACCAGAAGGTATTGAAGGTCGTGTTCCTTATAAAGGAGAACTTAACGAGAGTATGTTACAGTTCATCGGAGGACTTAGAGCAGGTATGGGATACTGTGGTGCTAAAGACATCCCTACGTTACAAGAAGTAGCTAGATTCGTTCAGTTAACAGCTTCAGGTATCGGAGAGAGTCATCCTCATAATATCACTATTACTAAATCTGCACCTAACTATTCTAGATAGTAATTAGTTTACAGTTAATAGAGACAATACATTGCGTGTTATATGGCACGGTATGGATTAAATCCCACCAGCCCAAGATATAAAATAACAAAAGGCTATTTCGTGAGAAATAGCCTTTTGTGTTTTATATAAGTTATGGATTCTTAATCTGGTTTAAAATTATAACTTGACTGCATCTGCTAGCTTGCGTATTTTAATATTTAAGGCTACATAAGTAAGTGATACAAAAGGAGAAATAATATTAAAGAATGCATACGGTGCATATGTCATCGTATCGATACCTAGCACTCCTGCGTGATATGCTCCACAAGTATTCCAAGGAATTAATACAGAAGTAACCGTACCAGAGTCTTCTAGTGTTCTACTTAAGTTCTCAGGGGCTAGTCCTTTTTCTTTATACGCCTTAGAGAACATTTTACCTGGTATTACTATTGATAGATATTGTTCAGAAGCCGTTAAGTTTACTACTACACAACTCGCCATTGTACTCGCGAATAATCCAAATACTGATTTGGCAATATTAAGTAAAGTTTCTGTTATTTTCTTTAATGCTCCGATAGCTTCCATTGCTCCGCCAAAGAACATTGCACAGATAATTAGCCATACTGTATTAAGCATACTTTTCATTCCACCTGCTTCGAATAAGCTATTTAAACTCTCCATAGGAGATAAGATAGCGATATCAGTAGTGATAGCATTCATGATACCTTTATAGGCTGTAACTGGTGTAAGAGTAGTTCCTTCCCCAACTAAAGCAACGATATTAGGTTGGAATATTAGAGCAAATACAGCTCCTAGTAAAGTTCCTAGTAGTAAAGCTAAGATTGGTTTTACTTTTTTAAGAATGGCTCCGATTACTATAACAGGTACTAGGAATAACCAAGGGGTGATATAAAATGTGCTTTTTATAGCACTTAGAGAAGCTGACATATCTATATTCTCAGGTACATCAAGGTTAAAACTGATGATGATGAAGATAATTAAGGTTAATACATAAGAAGGTATAGTGGTAAACATCATATATCTAATATGTGTGAATAGGTCTGTACCTGTCATAGCAGAAGCTAGGTTAGTGGTGTCTGACAGTGGAGATAGCTTGTCTCCAAAGTAAGCACCAGAGATAACAGCTCCACCTATAAGACCCATAGATATTCCCATCGCGTTACCTATTCCGACAAGTGCAATACCTACTGTAGCTGATGTAGTCCATGAGCTACCTGTAGCAAGAGAGATAATAGAACAAATGATAACAGTAGCGGGTAAGAATATATGTGGTTCTAATATCTGTAGACCATAGTAAATCATCGTAGGGATAATACCGCTTAATAACCAAGTCCCTGATAGTGCACCTACCAGTAGTAATATATATATAGCACGAGTAGTCTCTCTTACATTTTTAGTGATCTTTTTGATGATGTCTTCGTAGTCTACTTTATTGTATAGTCCAACTCCTATGGCAATAAGTCCTCCGATAAGCAGAACAAATTGGTTAGAGCCTTTTAAGGCAGCACTTCCATAAACGAAAACATTAGTACCTAGTAAAGCAATTAGCACCACCATTGGTATTAAGGATTGAAACAGAGTGACTTTCTTTGGTTTTGGTTTTGAATCAGTATTCATGATTGTGTTTAAGGTTTATTAACGGAGTTCAATATACACATAAATCAATAAAAACTGATATTTGCTATATATTATTTAGTAGAAAAGAGTATGTTGACATTTTGTTGCTGAATATGTAAAAAAAAACCTACGCAAGGTAGGTTTTTGAGGTATTTTATTTTTTTGGTTCTTCATCTCTTGGATCACCTATTTTTACATAGTTGATTTGAACTGTTTCTAGTTTGTCATCTATTAGTAATTGAGTGACTAAGTGCAGTGTTTTTTGTTCTACTTGTTGGATTTTTCTCTTGTCTTGTTGTTTTTCTAAAACAATGAAATTATCATTAACAGACCCCAGTTGAACTAAAGGTATAGTATCAGTAGTATAATACTGTACTAGCTTGGCTGATTCATGTTGATCAGTAAACACTTCTAATGTTTCGTTTCTACTGAATGTCCCTAGTTCAATGTATTTTTTAGTACTTCCATCTTTTAATGTGACAGTATCAGCTTCCCATTTTCCAAAGTATGTTTTTATTATAAGTGAATTTTCACTGCTGCAACTTGTAAAGATTATCGTTATTAATATAGTAGTGATTGATAATAATTTTTTCATTATTTTATTTAGGTTAGTTATAATGCGTGAATATATAAAAAAAAGGAATTGAGTGAGTATACTCGATAAAAAAAGCCCCATAATTAACATTATGGGGCATTGGTATTGTATTGGAAAGGTATTGTTTGTTATTTTACTGTAGGTTTCACTTTAGTGTAAGTTACAATCATAGGTTCTGTTCCTTCTTTAGCTGCAAACTGATATTTTAATCTTAATTCAGAAGTAGTAGAGCTTATAACCTCTCTTTTATTTGTAGAGTATTTATCTAAAACAATAAATCTTGTATCTTTCTCTTTAAGTACAACTCCTTCAGTTATAGTTTCTTTGTTGTCCTTTAATTTGTGTTCTTTTAGGGTAGCCTTTTCTGCTTTAATAATAAGAACATCAGTTTCATAGACAGCATCATCTCCTCTTAGTTCCATAAAGCTGCGGTTATGTTCCTTACCATTATAAGAGTAAACCACTTGATCTGCATACCAAGTACCATCAATAGGTGCTTGTACGCGGATCTCATTGTTATCATCACTTGAGCATGATGTGAAAGATAGGGTAGCGCCTACGAAAAGCACTAGAGCTATTAGTTTCTTCATTTGTATATTAAGTTGTTAGTTATTTGTTTCTTGATTTTATTTAAAACCTTTTACGCTTTTGTTGTAGATTTTGTCTTTGTCTTC
>JBOFGJ010000143.1:0-2039 GCA_051649065.1 Flavobacterium sp.
TAGTACTATCATTGACAAGTATAGGGCAGTTGTATGGGCAAGAACAGGAGAAAGAAAAACCTGCTAATGTTTATAGTGAAGGTGCTACTGCTGTGCGTTCTCGTATCAGCATTGTTCAGCTTTCTCGTAACTTCACGAAGTTATTTAATGAGAAGTTTCCTGATCGTATAGTGCCACACGAGCGTTGGATAGTATTCTACTTTGTTATAGATGCTGATGGGACAGCTTCACATATAGAAGTTATACGTAGTGATTTTAATGAGGAGTATAATGTGCACTTTCTTCAGTTTATTGATAAGGTGACGATGAACGCTTGGGTTCCTGCTTCTTTTAAGGGGCAAAAGGTACAGAAGGATTATACGTTGAAAGTTAGAGTAGGTGGATGACAGGTTGTTGTTTGATATAAAAAAACGAGACTGTAAGGTCTCGTTTTTGGTTATATGTTGATTCGTAATTTCTAATTAATTATCGTTGTCCTAGTATTCCTTTAAGGTAAGAGTTGCCTTTATCGATCGCCTCTTGGAGTTTGATTTCCTCTTCAGTTAGGATTACTTCTTCCTTGATATATACGCGTTCGATATATTTCTGTAGATAAATAAAGTAATTAATCGCTTTAAGCATACGTCGGCGAGTACATACTTCTAAAAAGTATACATCTGCTTCAGGCCCATTCTTACGTTGATAATACATCTGAACATATGGCTTGCTCTTCGGATCTGGATCTTGTTCTAACTCATAGTGAAAGTATTCATATTGGTTTTCGTTATTAGCTCCTTTACCTAAGTAGTTAAGAATGGTGATGCGAGGTACTTGGTTTTCTGCTTTGTTTTCTACTCTGAATCTCCACTGTTGTCCACAATAGAATACCGTAGAGTCTTCTTGCTCATAGTATCGCTGACCTAATCGCTGTACGATAGGTCGTTTCATAATATCATTAAAGTTAAGTGCAGTGACAATCTTTTGTTTCTTATAATAGATACCTATCATATCACTATACTCCCTTAATAGTTTCTCCCATTCGATGGTTAAAGATTCTGCTATACTTGTATTAACTAATGGTTGCCAAGTGTCATCTTGATCATTAGGATATCTATAAAAGGTTTTCACTATATAATCTTTAGAGAAAGGAAGAAGTGACTTCTTCTTCTGTATAGTGACTAACATTGCATATAGATCCTCATATTGAAAGTAAACAGATGTAGAGTATGAATTACCATTGATGAAAGAGATACGCTTATACATGGCATCTTCTGTGTACTCTACGACTATTTCTTCCCCATCAGGTATGTGATCTTGGTTAAAGATAGTACCACCAGCTAGTTTCATTAGGTTATCTAAGTTGATATCCTTATTTGGAAAAGCAAAAGGGTATTTCACATCAGCAAAGGTGGGATTAGGAGTATCAAGGAGAATAGTTTGATTACTAGCTACTGCGTTTAATATAACGTCAGTGCGCAACCAATTACCCCATGAATATATGGTATCATCGATGTCTTCTCGGGTATATAAAAACTCGGGTTTTATCAAATGAAATAACACAGTAGGTTCTGCTACATCACGTTCTAGGTCATGATTAAGTAAGAAGTCAATATCTATGCGATCTTTCATACTGAAACGATAATCATCTACACCATAGTCTGTATTAATGAATAAGTGACTATGGATAGTTCCCTCTACTACAAGATCTCCATGATTATAATCTCCCCAAAATACTTCAGAGACATTCAAATCTCTTTTTACATATATCCCTTGCCCCCCTACTATGATGTTATTTGCCGTTAGATGACCGAGTACTACAAGCCCTGTTGAGTTATCTGTATTCGCATTATAAATTTGTGGAACAGATAGATTTCCATTTACTAAAATAAACGGAATGATATCATCAGGGTATAATTCTGATGCTACAGTATCAAGATTTAGTGGCGTATCCCACTGTTGGTGCCCTTCGTAGTAAAGAATTGGTAATTCTGTTTGTTTGTGTTTATACCAACAATTATCTGGTAGTAAATGCTTTATCTCTGCAAGAGGGATAAACTTCA
>JBOFGJ010000144.1:0-1055 GCA_051649065.1 Flavobacterium sp.
TACAATAAAATTATCTCTGTCAAAAGAAATGAAGAATTCCTCTTTGTTATTATTTGTTGCTTTCCATTCGCCTTGGTATGCATCAGAACCACTACAACTGATAACAAGGAAGGATAAAAGAAGCCCGATAAATAAGAATAGTTTTTTCATAGTTTTTATTTTAAAGGTAATATCTTTATTTCTAATATAATAGCGGATTTTAATAAAGAGATCTAAAATTATTGAGTATTATTTAATTGATAGATATTATTATTTTTTAGTGTAGATTCGTTAACTTTAAACCTTTAATTTAGAATTCACAAACTATGAACTATATCTTATTTGATGGTGATGTAAGAACAGCTTTATTGCCGTTTACATTTACTCGACCAGTGGCAGATATCCGTGTGGGTATATTAACTATTCGTGAGAAGTGGGAAGATTATTTGCGCTATACAACTACTACATTAACTGAAGAGTATTTAGCCGCTAAATATCCTATGGTAGAGGTAGAAAATAATGTTATGATTAATGCTGCATATTTACCTAATCAAGAGGTAGTAGATTTGATTAAAGATCTACAACCAATGCAAGCGGTAGTATATAATGAAGACATTGTAGCGTTTTATACACAAGACAGCCAAGATGAGGTAGACTTTGATGAATATGAGCTAATAGCTTGTTCTAGTGAATTAATTAAGATAGAACATAAGTGGGATATATTTCAAAAGAATGATGCTGCTATACGCGCTGATTTCGCTCGTATTACAGAAGATAGAATTTCTGAGGCTATCCCAAAGAGCGTTAATGTTATCGCAGCTGAAAATGTGTTTATAGAGGAAGGAGCTAAATTAGAGTTTGTAACTTTAAATGCATCTACAGGACCTATCTATATCGGTAAGAATGCTGAGATTATGGAAGGATCTGTTATTCGCGGACCTTTTGCGTTATGTGAGGAAGCTCAAGTAAAACTAGCTACTAAGATTTATGGCGCTACTACAGTAGGACCACACTGTAGAGTAGGTGGAGAGGTGAGTAACTCTGTAATGTTTGGATATACTAATAAGGGACATGAT
>JBOFGJ010000145.1:0-2634 GCA_051649065.1 Flavobacterium sp.
AGCGTGGTGATGTTAACCGTATCTTAGAGTTACTGGTAGCTTTTGGGGCTACACAAGATATCTTGGTAGAGGCTCACCCACACATTGGGACAAATAAATTGCCTAAAATCATGCAAGATATGCGTGAGAAAATCATTGAGTTTGGTGGTGAAGTGTTGTTTGAGATGCGCGTAGTAGACTTTGTGATTAAAGGCAATGAAATACACGGAGTAGTAGTAAATGGGGGAGATGTGATTGAGGCAAAGAAAGTAATCTTAGCTACGGGACACTCGGCTCGTGATATATACGAATTATTAGACCGCAAACAAGTATTGATAGAGGCGAAGCCATTTGCCTTAGGAGTGCGTGCAGAACATCCACAAGCTCTTATCGATAAGATACAGTACTCATGTGACTACAGAGGAGAGTTCTTGCCTCCAGCACCTTATTCTATCGTGAAGCAGGTCAATGGTCGTGGAATGTATTCATTCTGTATGTGTCCAGGAGGGGTAATTGCTCCTTGTGCTACAGCTCCAGGAGAAGTAGTGACCAACGGTTGGTCACCATCAAAACGAGATCAACCAACAGCCAACTCAGGTATCGTAGTAGAGTTGAGGTTAGAAGACTTTAAACCTTTTGAGAAACACGGAGCCTTAGCTGGAATGGAGTTCCAAAAAGCGATAGAGCAACGAGCTTTCTTATTAGCAGGAGAAACACAACGCGTGCCAGCACAGCGTATGGTAGACTTCTCACAATCTAAAGTGTCGTCTTCTATACCAAAGACGTCTTATGTACCAGGGACAACTTCTACAGAGTTAGGAGAAGTATTCCCAGGGTTCTTAACGCAAATCATGAGAGAGGGCTTCCAAGAGTTTGGCAAGTCGATGAAAGGGTATTTTACAAACGAAGCTATCCTTCACGCTCCTGAGAGTAGAACATCTTCTCCAGTGCGTATCCCTCGTGAAGATTACACTTTAGTACACCCTCAGATCAAAGGACTTTACCCATGTGGGGAAGGTGCAGGTTATGCAGGTGGTATCGTATCTGCAGCCATCGATGGAGAGAAATGTGCCATCATGTGTGTAGAGAGCATGCAGTAAAAGAGAATATTACAATTATATATATAAGCCTAATTACGAGAGTAGTTAGGCTTTTTTTATTGTAGTTTTAACGTTGGGGGTACCTTGTTGTTTTACTCAATATCTATAAGGGTTTACGGAAAACTGTATGAATAGAACTATAGATATTGTACATTTATACATTGTCTTAAGTAGTTTAATTGGATAGGTATGAAAAGAGTTTTATATAGTTTATTGATATCAGTTTCATTAATGAGTTGTTACGCTAAAGAGGTTAAGCCTAAAGATCTTGTAGAGAGAAATGGTGTGGCTTATGAAATAAGCTCAAATAAGCGATTTACAGGTACCGTGAAAGGGCATTATACCACTGGAAGTCTAGATTTGGTAGAGAATTATAAAGAAGGAATACTACATGGTATTACTCAAAGGTATTATGACAATGGACAACTAAAATCGGAGGTTAATTATAATCACGGAGAACCAGATGGGATTCTGAAAGAATACAGAGAAAATGGTCAAATAGAGTTCGAAACTAGCTATAAGAACGGAAAACTAAACGGTATAAAGAAGAGCTATGCTGAGAAAGGATACTTAATGATTGAAGCTGAGTATAAGAATAGTGTGCTCGATGGAGTAACTAAGAAATATTATGAGAATGGACAAGTATCTCTTGTACTGACTTATAAAGATGAGTTGAAAGAGGGGATGACAAAGAAGTATTATGAGAATGGACAGGTACAAATGGAGGGGAATTATAAGAATGGTGTTTTAGATGGAGTGGCTAAAGACTATTATAGTAATGGACGACTAAGGTCAGAGGTAAATTTTAAAGAGGGATCTCTACACGGAATAAGTAGAGCTTATGATGAGAATGAGAAATTAATAGAAGAAGCGACTTATGAGTATAACACACTAGTCGGAGAGATTAAGAGGTATTAGTTTTTAGTAAAAGATAGGAAAGTCTATTCAGTGATGAATAGGCTTTTTTTATTGTGTTGAAAGAAAAAGATAACTTTGATAAATAAAAAAACGCACTGCTTTATAGGCAGTGCGTTTTTCGTTAGTAAAGGTGCATAAAAGAAAAGTATTATTTAGCAAACTTCTTGCTAGCGGCTACACAAAGGATAACACCAAAAGTGATGTACAACATCGTTGGGCTAACTTTTTCGTTTAATACAGTAGCGGCTAGTATCATACCTAATAAAGGTTGTAATAACTGAATTTGGCCTACTGTAGCGATACCTCCTTGTGCAAGTCCTTTATACCAAAAGATATAAGCTAAGAACATACTTACGATAGAGATATATAGCAACCCGAACCATGATTCTCCACCAACTAAACTGATATCAGTAGGGAATGTGTAAATCATGATAGGAACAGTAAGTGGTAGAGAGATAATACATGCCCAAGAGATGACTTGTGATCCTCCTAGTGTTTTAGCTAGTTTAGCTCCTTCTGCATAACTCTGTCCACATAATACGATAGCTAAGATCATTAGAATGTCTCCGATAGGGTTAGCGCTAACGCCCTGTGAGAAAGCAAATCCAATGACTAAGGCACTACCTAGTAGAGAGAA
>JBOFGJ010000146.1:0-6800 GCA_051649065.1 Flavobacterium sp.
ATTAGGATGGGCAGGTCAAAAACTTGGAAGAAAGTATGCGACTCCAATCTTCGATGGTGCTGAATTAGATCAGATTAATGCGCTTACAGATGAGGCAGGTATACCACGTTTTGGACACACTTACTTATATGATGGAGGTACAGGGGAAAGATTCCACCAACGTGCAACAGTTGGAGTTATCTATATGCTGAAACTTGGTCACATGGTAGATGATAAGATGCACGCGCGTTCTATAGGACCATACTCATTAATCACGCAACAACCATTAGGAGGTAAAGCTCAGTTCGGTGGTCAACGTTTCGGAGAGATGGAGGTTTGGGCATTAGAGGCATATGGAGCATCTAGTACATTACGTGAGATCTTGACGGTAAAATCAGATGACGTTATTGGTAGAGCTAAAACTTACGAAGCAATCGTTAAAGGAGAAACTATGCCAGAACCAGGATTACCTGAATCATTCAATGTATTAATGCATGAATTGAAAGGTCTTGGACTAGACATCAGATTAGAAGAATAAACTAAGGTTATAGAGTAAGCTGGTAAAACAGCTTACTCTTTATCATACACTTTAACAAGTAAGTTTACCATGAATAAAAATAAAGAGAAAAGTACCGTAAAAAGGTTTAATAAAATCTCAATCGGTTTAGCTTCACCTGAATCTATTCTTGCAGAAAGTAGAGGAGAAGTTTTAAAACCAGAAACAATCAACTATCGTACTCATAAACCAGAACGTGATGGTCTTTTCTGTGAGCGTATTTTCGGACCTGTAAAAGATTACGAATGTGCTTGTGGTAAGTATAAGAGAATCCGTTACAAAGGTATCGTTTGCGACCGTTGTGGTGTTGAAGTTACTGAAAAGAAAGTACGAAGAGATAGAGTAGGTCACATCAATTTAGTTGTGCCAATCGCTCATATCTGGTATTTCCGTTCTTTACCAAACAAAATAGGTTATATCCTAGGACTTCCTTCTAAGAAGTTAGATATGATCATATACTATGAGCGTTATGTAGTAATCCAAGCTGGTATTGCTAAGAATGTTGATGGTGAATCAATCAATAGATTAGATTTCTTAACAGAAGAAGAGTACTTGAATATCTGTGATACTCTTCCGATGGAAAACCAATATTTAGATGATACAGATCCAAACAAATTCATCGCTAAGATGGGTGCGGAGTGTATTATGGATTTATTAGCTACAACTGATTTAGATCAATTGTCGTATACTTTACGTCATGCAGCTAATAATGAAACATCTAAACAAAGAAAAACTGAAGCGTTAAAACGTCTTCAAGTAGTTGAGTCTTTCCGTGATTCTAATTTGAATCGTGAGAATAGACCTGAGTGGATGATATTGAAAGTAATTCCAGTTATTCCACCAGAATTACGTCCATTAGTGCCACTAGATGGAGGACGTTTCGCTACATCTGATTTAAATGACTTATACCGTCGTGTGATCATCAGAAATAACCGTTTAAAACGTTTAATGGAAATCAAAGCTCCTGAAGTAATCTTACGTAATGAGAAACGTATGCTTCAAGAGGCTGTAGATTCACTATTCGATAACACTAGAAAATCTTCTGCTGTTAAGACTGAATCTAACCGTCCATTAAAATCACTTTCTGATTCATTAAAAGGTAAACAAGGTCGTTTCCGTCAAAACTTACTTGGTAAACGTGTTGACTATTCAGCTCGTTCGGTAATTGTTGTTGGACCAGAATTAAAATTATTCGAATGTGGATTGCCAAAAGATATGGCAGCTGAACTTTACAAACCTTTCGTTATACGTAAGTTAATCGAAAGAGGTATCGTTAAAACAGTTAAGTCTGCTAAGAAAATTATAGATAAAAAAGAACCAGTTGTTTGGGATATTTTAGAAAACGTAATTAAGGGACACCCAGTTTTATTAAACCGTGCTCCTACGTTACACAGATTGGGTATTCAAGCTTTCCAACCTAAGTTAATCGAGGGTAAAGCGATTCAATTACACCCATTAGTGTGTACGGCTTTCAACGCCGATTTCGATGGTGACCAGATGGCAGTTCACTTACCTCTTGGACCAGAGGCAATCTTAGAATCTCAACTGTTAATGTTGGCTTCTCACAACATCTTAAACCCTGCTAATGGTGCTCCTATTACGGTACCATCTCAGGATATGGTTCTTGGATTATATTACATGACTAAGTCACGTAAATCTACTCCAGAAGAAATCATTAAAGGTGAAGGATTGACTTTCTATTCTGTAGAGGAAGTGCATATTGCAATTAATGAAGGTAAATTAGATCTTAACGCTAACGTTAAAGTTAGAGCTAAAGATTATAATGCTGAAGGTGAATTAGTATATCAAATTATTGAGACTTCTGCAGGTAGAATTTTATTTAATGAAGTAGTACCTGAAGTAGCAGGATATATAAATGAGGTATTAACTAAGAAGTCGTTAAGAGATATTATCGGTCGTATTTTAAGTATTACTGATGTACCTACTACAGCTGCTTTCTTAGATGATATCAAAAACATGGGATATGGATACGCGTTCCGCGGAGGATTATCTTTCAGTTTAGGTGATATTATGATTCCTGAGCGTAAGCAAGAGTTAATTGATGATGCTAACCAACAAGTAGATCATATTACTATGAACTATAACATGGGACTTATCACAAATAACGAACGTTACAACCAGGTAATTGATGTTTGGACATCTACTAATGCTATGTTGACTGAGTTAGCGATGAAGAATATCCGTGAGGATAAACAAGGATTCAACTCTGTATATATGATGCTTGATTCTGGAGCCCGTGGTTCTAAAGAACAGATTCGTCAGTTAACAGGTATGCGTGGTTTGATGGCTAAGCCTAAAAAATCGACTGCAGGTGGTGGTGAGATTATTGAGAATCCAATTCTTTCTAACTTTAAAGAAGGTCTTTCGATTCTAGAGTATTTCATTTCTACTCACGGTGCTCGTAAAGGTCTTGCCGATACAGCATTAAAGACAGCAGATGCTGGTTACTTAACTCGTCGTCTACACGATGTTGCACAGGATGTAATTGTTAATTCAGTTGACTGTGGTACATTAAGAGGTATTGATGTTAAGCCACTTAAAAAGAATGAAGAGGTTATTGAATCATTAGGAGAAAGAGTTTTAGGACGTGTTGCTCTTAATGATGTAGTAAACCCATTAAACTCTGAAGTTTTAGTTGGTGCTGGTGAAGAAATTACTGAAGCGATTGCGAGAGCTATTAACGCTGCTCCAATTGAGTCATTAGAAGTTCGTTCTCCATTAACATGTGAAGCTAAAGTAGGTATCTGTGCTAAATGTTACGGACGTAACTTAGCTACAGCTAGAATGGTTCAAAAAGGTGAAGCTGTTGGTGTTATTGCTGCTCAATCAATTGGGGAGCCTGGTACTCAGTTAACACTTAGAACTTTCCACGTGGGAGGTACTGCAGGTAACATTTCTGAAACATCTAGTGTAAGTGCTAAATTTGCAGGTCGTTTAGAAATAGAAGACTTAAAAACTGTAAAAGGTGAAGATAATGAAGGAAATGCAATTGATATTGTTATCTCTCGTTCTACAGAAGCTAAATTGTATGATGCTAACACAGGAATCTTATTAACAACAAATAATATTCCTTATGGATCTACTATTTTTGTTAACGATGGTGATATAGTTGAAGAAGGTAAAGCCTTATTCAAATGGGATCCATATAATGGTGTAATTGTTTCTGAGTTTACTGGTAAAGTTGCTTATGAGGATATCGAACAAGGACAAACGTTCATGGTTGAAATCGATGAGCAAACAGGATTCCAAGAAAAAGTTATTACTGAATCAAGAAACAAAAAGTTAATTCCTACTTTATTAATTTATGGTAAAGATGGTGAGTTAATTCGTTCATACAACTTACCAGTAGGTTCTCACTTAATGGTTAATGATGGAGATAAAATTAAAGCTGGTAAGGTTTTAGTTAAGATTCCTCGTCATACATCTAAAGCAGGGGATATTACAGGAGGTCTTCCTAGAATTACTGAGTTATTAGAAGCTCGTAATCCTTCGAATCCAGCTGTAGTTTCTGAAATTGATGGTGTTGTTTCGTTCGGTAAGATTAAGAGAGGTAACAGAGAGATTGTAGTTGAATCTAAAACAGGAGATATTAGAAAGTATTTAGTTAAGCTTTCTAACCAAATCTTAGTTCAAGAGAATGACTACGTGAAAGCTGGTTTACCACTTTCTGATGGAGCTATTACTCCAGACGATATTTTAAGAATCCAAGGACCATCTGCTGTTCAACAGTATTTAGTTAATGAGATTCAAGAGGTATACCGTCTTCAAGGGGTTAAGATTAGTGATAAACACTTTGAGGTAGTTATCCGTCAAATGATGCGTAAAGTTAGAATCCAAGATCCAGGTGATACTTTATTCTTAGAAGATCAATTAGCTCATGCAGCTGACTTTATCTACGAGAATGATAGATTATATGGAATGAAGGTTGTAGTTGATGCTGGTGAATCTGATAATTTGAAAGAAGGACAGATTGTTACTATGCGTGAACTACGTGACGAGAACTCTTTACTTAAACGTGAGGATAAAAACTTAGTAGTTAGTCGTGATGTTATGCCTGCTACTGGTACTCCAATGTTACAAGGTATTACTCGTGCATCATTACAAACTAAATCATTCATCTCTGCTGCATCGTTCCAGGAAACAACGAAAGTGTTAAATGAAGCAGCTGTTGCAGGTAAAGTTGATGGTTTAAATGGATTAAAAGAAAACGTTATTGTAGGTC
This sequence comes from Flavobacterium sp., assembly GCA_051649065.1. Classification (GTDB taxonomy): domain Bacteria; phylum Bacteroidota; class Bacteroidia; order Flavobacteriales; family Flavobacteriaceae; genus Flavobacterium. The sequence continues at coordinate 4,779 of JBOFGJ010000146.1, forward strand.
ATAGAATCCCAGCTGGTACTGGTATGAGAGAATACGAAGAGATTCTTGTTAGTACTTCTGATGATGAAGGATTTGCAACAAAAGAAAATGATTTAAATTTCTAAGACTATGGATACAGAACAAGATCAATTCGGCCTTGAATTAGATGAGATTACTGCTGAAGGAGTATTCTCTAATCTAGCGATAATCAATCATTCTAGTACTGAGTTTGTGGTTGATTTTGTGACAGTAATGCCTGGTATGCCTAAAGGTAAAGTGAAATCTAGAATAATCTTGACGCCACAACATGCTAAAAGATTGATGAATGCTTTACATGAAAATGTGCAACGCTACGAAAGTAGTAACGGACCTATAATAGATTTAGAAGCTTCTAGTGAGCTATCATCTATAAAGTTTGGTACTAAAGGCGAAGCTTAAATCAAACAATATCGTTGAGCAATCAACAACTAAAAAGGTCTACAGCAATGTAGACCTTTTTTATTTAAGGAGGTTTTGATATTCTTCTTTATAGATTATGGCTTTACTAAATTTTGAAATAAGACCTCCTTATTATTTTTAGACTTACTAATGCGCTAGTATTTCTTTGTATTTTTTCAAATGGTTTATTATTGAATAATTGTCACTTAAGATGCTTTCTAGTTTTTTGATATATGTATTAGTCTTCAGCACCAATGCTAAGTATTTCTCTTTTTGATCTTCCCTTTTATATAGTTTAGCAAGTACTAGATTGGTTTCTATGTACTGCATATGAAGATTAATCCCAATCTTGAGATATGCATGATATGAAGTACATAATAGTTCTAATCGACTAATAGCTTCGACGTAATAGTAAATTGCACTATTGTTATCTCCCTTTTCTTCTTGCTCTATAGCTAACTTTTGTTTTAACTGGTAGCTATTCTCTAGATGTTGAATACACTCTATACTCATTTCTTCAAGTTTTGATTAACGAAATCCCAGTTAATAACTTCCCAGAATGATTGAATAAATGCAGGTCTAGCATTTCTGTGATCTATATAATACGCGTGTTCCCATACATCTAGTGTTAGTAGAGGTTTTTGATTATGGACTATAGGAGTATCTGCATCTTTTAAGCTGATAATTTCTAATTTATTTGTTTGAGTTAGTACTAACCATACCCACCCACTTCCAAAAAGTTTAGTAGCTGCTTCTGTAAACTTATCACTTAAGTTATCTAGCGTGCCAAAACTCTGTGTAATTAACTCTAATAACTCTTCATTTGGCTCACTACCTATCCTAGGAGTTATAGAATTCCAAAAGAAACTGTGATTGTAATGTTGAGCTGCATTGTTAAATAATACCATTTCTCCTTCGTTGAATGATTTGGTAATAATGTTCTCTAAACATTCATCTGCCCATTTTGTGTTTGTTATTAAATTGTTAAGGTTATTTATATAGGTCTGATGATGTTTACCATAGTGATAATTAAAGCCTTCTTCTGAAATGAAAGAATTGAAAGAATTTTTATCGTATGCTAAATCAGGTAGTTTGAATTTCATTTGTTATATATTAAAAATTAGATAAGGCTAAATTAATTATTTAGTCTTAACTAAAAAAGTATATTCTGCACTATTTTCTATTTACAATTAGATAATATTGATTAACTGTTTAGTAATGGTTATTAATTGTGACTGTATATGACATTTCATTCTTTTGTGACAGTATTATATCTGGGATATGTAATACTAATAACACCACAATTTTTAGTAATGAAAAAAGTTAGGCGTAATTGTCATCAAGTTTGTTTGATTGTAGCAAGTATGTTTTTATTGCAATCAAGTTCTTTATTTGCTTCTAGTACCACATCAGTTGTCTCAGAAAGCATAAGTACTAATTCGGTTTCTTCTTATAGAGAGAATAGTACATCAATAATAAAAGGAAAAGTAATTGATAATTATGGATTGCCACTACCAGGAGCCATTGTTCAATTAGTCGGTACGAAAGAAATAGCCTCTACAGATTTAGATGGAGTCTTTACACTATCTGTTTCAGATTCTTTTT
>JBOFGJ010000147.1:0-1230 GCA_051649065.1 Flavobacterium sp.
GTGAAATGATATACTAGTTATGGTATTATTGTGTTGTCGGGGTGTGTTTTTAGCTTTAATTATATGTTTTTAGACCTAAAAGATTGAACTATTCTAACTCTCTAGGAACCTAAAGGTTCTGCCTCAGGGTAGTTTATTATTAATAAATTTCAAGACTCTTTGTCCATATACTCTCCAATTATATCCATAGATATAATTGTTAGTAATAAATACTAACAATTAAACTTTATAATAGTTCTTATTCTCTACTTTCTTAACAGTTAAAGAACCATCCTTTTTTAAATTGATTAATACGTTAGATATAACACTACTCTTTACAGAATTGTCTATTAACTTCATCTCAAGCAATTTTTCCCTTATGTCATTTGTAGATCTAAATTCTGAGAAAAAGTTGTTTTTTATTAAACTTCTGATATTCTTGGTTAAATAGATTGATTTCTTTTTTATAACAACTGAATTAGTCATCTTTACCATACTTAAATCTATATCCATTAATTCTTTTAAAGGGTATTTAACAGCTATAGCATATTTCACATAAAAATCAATGTCTTCAGCAGTACCACTTTCAACTCTATATACACTTCCTTTTGAAACACCTGTAATACTTACAATATTCTCAACAGTAAAATCTAACTCTTCCCTTTTCTTCTTTAGCTTTAAGCCAATTGTCAATTTATAAGGCATACTTAATTTTATTTTTAATAACACAAAAAGTTCGTGTATTGAATTTTTTATGTTTGATTTTTTTTACTATATTTGTCTCTATAATAATAGACTGATTAAGCTTTATGCTTAACAAACGATGTTATCTCGTGCCGTAAAGTCCTAAATTTGCATACGAGAGAGCCGTGCAGTCGCTCCATGCAAAAAAGTTTCATACTTTTGTCTTTGCATGTGAGCGGTACTCACGTATGCTTTCGAATGCATTGAGTTAAACTCAAAAGGGCTTAGGACCCCTTCGGCTTGAAAGTATGCGACCGCTCCTTGCTTTTTTTACAAGGTTTGATCCATCATACTTAAACATCGTTCATATAATTTATGTGAGCGATTTTTTGTTTTTATACTAAAAGCAATTGTCTCTCACATTAATAGTAGTAGAACAGGGATTGCCCTATTTTACACTACCATTACCTTTACGCAATAGATAACTTTTAAGCTATTTAGGTTTTTTCTTTTTTGATTCGCACTCTAAAAGTAAATCCTTTCTTACAGTTCTCCAAAAGTAAAGGT
>JBOFGJ010000148.1:0-2064 GCA_051649065.1 Flavobacterium sp.
CCCCAAAAGCTACCCATTGGTTATCCTCAGATACATTGATACCTCTTAAGTGGAAATAAGACTGTCCTTCTGCCATCACATTACAGTCAAACATAATCTCTTCTTCGGCTTCTAAGCTCTCTTTCTTACGAGAAAAAACAGGATAGTCTTTTCCTTTTTCAAAACGAGTGATATAGTAATACCCATTATAGAAATAAGGTACAGAACTATCATCTTCTTTTATTCTACTCTTCATCTCCTCAAACAAGTCTGTTTGAAAAGCCTTCGTATGTGCAGTCTCCGCTTCGTAATATGCGTTCTCTGCATTTAAGTAATCGATTACTTCCTGATCTTCTCTATCGTTTAACCAAAAGTAATTATCTATTCTCGTATGATTGTGTGCTGTTAGCTCGTGAGGTTTCACTGTAGCCACTGGCGCTTGTATATGCTTACTCATTATTCAATTGTTAAAACACAAAAGTAAGCTATTCTAACTTAAATAATTGTTAGGACTATCTAAATGCAACTTACTAGTCCATTTATTGGGCTCTAGTAGTTATAGAATAAACGAATAATCATCTTTATTCGTTTATTCTATAACTACTAAATCTTTAGTTAAAGGTTATCAGTAATTCCGTTATTACACTTTACCCTCTTATCGATTCCTTCTAAGTTTTTGTATATATAATGAAAAAATACAGTGTATTTAATCAAAAAAGTCAGAAGTAAATACTTCTGACCCTTTTAAAAAATTTGTAAAACTAAGTCAGCAAAGATTTCTTATCTAAATTAAGAATAGCTTCCTTTTCGATTTCTAACAGCGCTATTTGACAAGATTTCAAGAAATCTTCTATTTCTTTATCTGATAACTCTGCACTTATAGTCTGATTAGGGTTTAAGAAAAAAGGTCTATTTTTTACTTTCTTAGCTTCTTCTAAAAAAGACTTTAACATTAAGATAAAATGTCTATGGAACAAATCATACTCAACATACCATGTTGGATTATTCCCCTGTCTAGGGTAATTATCATTCCATCTCACTCCTAATCTTCGTGATGAAGATCCTTCATAATTTCCCCAACATACAGAATAAACACCATCATCATACAAGATAATTTTATTTGTCCATTTTGCTGGATTAACATCTACTCCTCTCGGCATAGCTCTATTTTTTTTATTGTTAATATTCTTTAATAAATTCAGCTAAAACACAACTGCATAATAGCTGAATTACAGCTGCAAATATACAGTCTTTTTTTAATTAAAATATATATATCGGAATTAATTTTTAAAATTACAAATGACAGAAATTTAAACAGCTAAATACTTTTAAAGATTAATACAATGGTTATTTTAAGTTACAGTAATATTTGTTAATGTAAATTCATGTCATATAATATATCTAAACTCGACAATAAACACACACTTTATCTAACATAAAGTACTAATATTATAACCTTTATATAGCAATTAATCATATCCACATTCAAATGGACAAATCACTATTTCCTCATAATGATTTGAAGTCCAAAACGACATGTTACAACCCTAGTAATATGTACCTCTTACAATAGACCTTCCTATCTTCTTCTCTCTATCATAAACACACATTCTTAATTACAACGCCACAACCGCTTTCCCTACTGTTCTATTCGTTTTTGCAGCTAAATAAGCTAATACCCTTTATCGAATACCTCAAACAATGGGGAGAGAAACAAATGGAGAAAGAACGTACACAAATGTAATTTATACAAAAAAGGTCAAAAGTAAACACCTCTGACCTTCCTATTTATAAATCAAAAAACTATAAGTACTATTAAAGTTCACTTCTAAACTTTGATAACTTTTCTTTTAATTCTGTATTTAATTCTCCGTTGATAATACCATTTACCTCATCAAAGTTTTCAAAAAACTTAGGCAGTGCAAAAGTATCTCTAATATCCCCTCCGAATCCTGGGAACACGTTCTTAGCTATAGTTAGCGAGTTCTGCCCACCGTATCCGCCAGGAGAAGTTGACATCACGAACATCGGCTTGTTTTGCAACAACTTTAATTCGATACGTGAACACCAGTCAAACAAGTTTTT
>JBOFGJ010000149.1:0-1799 GCA_051649065.1 Flavobacterium sp.
AATTTTTAGATTCTCGCCTTGTTGTAAATCAGGTAAATCTATTACTACCTCATCAGTAGTAGAAAGTTCTTTTCTTACCTCTCTCCATCCAAGTTCTATTATTGAAGAAGACTTAAAACTAAACTCATAATACAAACTACTTAAGGTTACCTCTGTTTGCTTTTTTACACAAGGTTCAAATACTGTTTCCCATACTCTTTGAGCAATCAAATGATAAATGCTCTCTTCTTTAGCGTTAATCGCTGAAGGAAGTCTATCTGTGGTTAATAGTCCATGGTGATCTGTAACCTTTACATCATTTACTATCTTCTTATTAAGCCTTGCCATCTTTAGTTTTAGAAGCAGGTTACTATATCTACTATCATCTGAAAGAACCTTTAATAAGTTAGGAACCTCAGCCCATAAATCCTCTGGAATGTATTTACTCGAAGTTCTTGGATACGTGATAAACTTCTTTTCGTACAGGCTCTGAGCAATGCTGAGAGTCTCATCTGCTGAGAATCCAAAGAGTTCATTGGCTCTTTTTTGAAGTGAGGTTAAATCAAAAAAAAATGGGGACTCTTCTCTTATTGTTTTGGTTTCTACTTTTTGTATTTTAACCTCACTTTGTTTGTCAATGAGTTTTAAAGCTTGTTCTGCTTTTTGTTTATCTTCCCATTTATCAGTTGAGAGCGATTTAAATAGTATACCGTCTTTTTGATGAATAAGTTCTATTTGATAGTACAGTTGCTTCTTAAAAGAAGTGTTCTCTAAATATCGTTTACATATAAGACCAAGCGTTGGAGTTTGTACTCTACCGAGAGAATATACCGAATCATTCATTGAAACAGTAAGTGCTTGAGAAGCGTTTATACCAACAAGCCAATCTGCTCTACTTCTACTGTGACCTGCTCTAAAAAGTCCATCGAAGTCACTTCCTTCTTTAAGGTTTTGTAAGCCATCTTTAATGGCTTTTTCAGTTAGTGAACTTATCCAAAATCTTTTAAAAGGTTTAGTACAGTTTAGGTATTGAAAAATATATCTTGCGATAAGCTCTCCTTCCCTACCTGCATCTGGAGCTACAATAATCTCTAAGCATGCTTTAAAGAGTTTATCAATGACCTTAAGCTGTTTTAAAGCCGATGGATCAGAAGTGTATTTGTTTGCTTTTTTGACTTTTCTTGGAAGTAACAAATAAGACCTTGGTAAGATTGGCAAAGCTTCTCTTTTAAAACCCTGAAATCCATAATCCTCTGGCATAGCCAGTGATACTAAGTGACCAATAGCCCAGGTAACACAGTAGCCATTTCCTTCTATAAAGCCTTCTTTTTTTGTTTTGGCTCCAACAAGCGTAGCTATCTCCCTAGCTACACTTGGTTTTTCTGCAAGAATTACAATCATAGTCTTTAGCTTTACATTTTACGTCCTTTTGATTTTTTAAGTTCATCCGCCTGTTTTTCTGATTGTGACTGAGCTTTTGACTGCTGTTCTTTATTTGGGTTTTGAAATGAGAAGTCCGCCTGCTTGGTTTCTTTGTTATACGTCACATAGCCCTGATAAGGGTTACCTCGTTTATCTATCAAATCCTTAATATAGATTGGTTTACCTTCCAGTAAATCGCTTTGCTGTTTTTCAGTAAGCTCTTTTCCTCTAAAGGTTTTTAAATCATCAGATAGTTGAGATTGATTTTGTGTTTGGCTTTGTTTATTGGTATTGTCAAATAAAAACTCAATATGCCCTTTAGCGGCATTAAACTGAATCTCAGCATTAAATAGATTTCCTTTAGCCGAGGTCATACCTTCCACAAGTAGTGGTTTACC
>JBOFGJ010000150.1:0-2026 GCA_051649065.1 Flavobacterium sp.
ACTTGTCGTGAATCTATAAAACTCAAAAAAGTGAAAATAACGATATTAGATGATTATCAACACGTAATCAAAAAACTAGTATGCTATGACTTATTAATCCCAGAATCACCGATAGACAGATAAACAAAGCAAGTATGCCAGATAGGTCTGAATTAGCTCTAAAAGCATACTATAGTTTGGTTATAGAGTTAATGTAAGAACTATAAAATAGAATTACTTTGTAGTATTTGACCAGCGCTTAATCTGGGATAATCCAATTATTGCTAGTGACATTTAGTTGATTTTGATATAATAAAAATGGGCTCTTGTTTAGAGCCCATTTTTGCATATAGGTAAGTAAAATTACCATAGACTAAGTAGGTAAGTGGTCTACTAAGTGTTATGAATTCTGTTATCCGAAGACACCACTGATATAGTTCTTCGTCATTTCGTGTTTAGGGTTTTCAAAGATGTCTTGTGTCAATCCACTTTCTTTTACTTCTCCTAAATACATAAAGTAAGTTTGATCAGCTATACGCTGTGCTTGTTGCATATTATGTGTCACGATAGCGATTGTATACTTCTCTTTTAGGTGTAAGATAAGGTCCTCTATCTTTAGGGTGCTCACAGGGTCAAGAGCTGAACAAGGCTCATCCATTAAGATTACCTCTGGTCTTAAGGCTACGGCTCTAGCGATACAAAGACGTTGTTGTTGTCCCCCAGATAAGCGGTGAGCAGGCATCTTTAAATCATCTTTAACCTCATCCCATAAGAAGGCCTCTGTTAAAGCCTTTTCGATTACACTTTTATCGTGAGGGAGATTGTTTATTTTTAATCCATAAGCGATATTGTCATAAATACTCTTAGGGAAAGGGTTCGCCTTTTGGAACACCATTCCGATTCGCTTTCTAATCTCTGTTACAGGAATATTTTTTGAGTAGATATCAATATCCTCAAGCTTGATAGTTCCAGTTATTTTAGCATAGGGAACCAAGTCATGCATGCGGTTAAAACTTCTAAGAAGGGTACTCTTACCACATCCTGATGGACCGATAAGAGCAGTTATTTTATTTTCTTCAAACTCTACGTTTACACTTTTTAAAACTTGTTTGTTTGCAAAACTAATGCTTACGTTTTCTGCAGATAATTTAGTTTTCATTTTTTCTGAATTTATAACGGATATAAAATGCGCTTAAGTTTAATAGGAACACAACTAGGATTAGGACTAGCGCTGTTCCGTAGGCGATAGGTCTTACTTCTTCTATAGCTTGATGCTGTGTTGATAGCATGTATAGATGGTATGGAAGAGCCATAAACTCTTGGTTGATATACCCATTCGTATCACTGATATAGAATGCAGCACCTGTAAATAGGATAGGAGCTGTCTCTCCTGCTGCTCTTGATAATGTTAGTACTACTCCCGTTAATATACCTGGTACAGCAGATGGGATTACCACATCTTTAATGGTTTCTAATTTCGTAGCACCTACTGCTAGCGCAGCTTCTCTTGTGCTATTTGGTATTTGCATTAAGGCTTCTTCAGTAGTAGTGATGATATAAGGAAGAGATAATAATCCTAAGGTTAGACCAGCAGCTAATAGCGATGTTCCTAAAGATAGAGCCTGTACAAATAAAGCTAATCCAAATAATCCATAGATAATAGATGGTACTCCTGATAAGTTACGTATCGCTGCACGGATAATCTTCGTTAGCCAATTGTTTTCAGCATATTCATTTAGATAAATAGCACAGAATACTCCGAAAGGAATACTGAATAATGCGGTAATTAAGGTGATTAATACTGTACCAATAATAGGAGTAAGGATACCTCCTTTAGTCATTCCCTCTTTAGGAATAGAAGTGATAAACTCCCATGATAAGCTACCAACTCCTTTAGCAACAATTTCAAAAATAATAACCACAAGGAAGAAACACACGATAAGTGTTGTTCCGACTAATGTTCCCCATTCTACGATAGAGGAAAGTTTAAATTTTTTATGCTGCATGGTATTTTCTTAATCTGTTTATAAAATATTCTCCTACTAAG
>JBOFGJ010000151.1:0-4974 GCA_051649065.1 Flavobacterium sp.
GTTCTTCTTCTGTGATTCCATTAGTGACTAATTTAGTAAACTCGTCATTAATAGCTTTCTCTACATCTGCACGTTTAGTAGGATTCATAAATGCATAAATCATCCAAGCTGAATCTTCTCTCTTAGGGTCATTAGGTACGCTTAGTGAAGAACCTGCACCATAACTAATACCTTCTTTCTCACGTAAACGTTGAGGAATACGTGCAGTCATAAATCCTCCACCCATTACTTCATTAGCAAATACTAAAGCTGCATAATCAGGGTTATTTTTGTTCATCTTGAAACTAACTTTACCTATAGCTACTGCATTCTCTTTATCTGGAGTTTCGAAAGTTTGTTTATCTAATTTCGTTTCTACGTAGTTTGGGAAAGCTTTTTCATACTTTGAAGAACTAGTAAAGTGACTGAATGTACCTTCAAATAATTTGTTTACTGCTTCTGTATTATTCATACCTATAACTGTAGCAACTCCATTGTTCGTACCAAAGAATGTTTTATAGAAATCTTTAATCTCATTAATTTTCACATTCTTATATCCTGCTATATCTTCTTGTGGAGAAGGTGTATAGAAGATACTTCCTTTTTCTTCTTTAGAAGTTATCTGAGATATTTTAGTGAAAGCTATTGTTTGAGGATCACTAAGCTGAGTTTCTATACCAGTTATAGTCTCTAATTTAAGTTTTTCTAATTCTGTTTCAGGAAATACTGGGTTAGTTAATATATCTTTTAAGATAGTCATCGTCTCATCTATACTATTTCTGTATGCTGATACTGTAATGAAAAAAGTTTGGCCGCCAAAACGTACACTTACAGAAGACTTCAATTGATCTAATTTGTCTTTGATTTGTTGTTTAGTCATAGTCTTTGTACCTGCTGTTAGTAAGTCAGCTGTAAATTCTCCGATATATTGTTTGTTCAATAAGTCTTTCTGATTACCAACAGGTAATGTGATACTCACTATCACTTTTTCACCTTTGATATCTTTATCTATTACTCCATATTTAAAACCATTCTTTAATTTGTTAGTCGAATAGTTCTTTTGAATATTAGCAATAGTAGCTTCGAAAGGTCTTAGCTCTGCTGTAGCTTCTCCACCTTTATAGTTTTCAACTAAAGCTTTGATGTCTTTATTCTGAATTTCATCTGCTTTAACTCTCACTTCGTCTTTAGTAGGAATAAATAGACCTATAGTACGATTATTATCTCTAAAGTATTTTTTAGCGACTCTATTGATGTCCTCTAACTTTAGGTTCTCTATATTATCTCTATATAAATTAGCTAGACGGTAGTCACCTGCACCTATTATTTCTGTTAGGTTAATCGTGTAGCTAATCGTGTTATTTTTAATGTTTTCTAAGCCTTTAAGAATATTAGTTTTAGCTCTATCTAGATCTTCTTGTGTATACTTAATATCACCTATTTTAGCTAAAGCCACTTTGACATCTTTGAGTGTTGCTTCTAGATTTTTGTCATTTGGGACATCGAAGTTAAATAAAACAAACCCTGCATCTCTAACTGTAGGATTAAATGCCCATAAGCTTGATACTTTTTTTGTCTCTACTAATTCTTTGTATAAGTACCCCGATGGGTCATTGTTTAATATTGATTCTAAAGCACTCAATGCAGCATAGTCTTTATCCGCAAAAGAAGCTGTGTGATATAAGATATTTATATGTTGTGAATCTCCAGCGCGTTTAACCTCTACTAGCTTCTCTCCATCTTGAGCAGGTTCTACGGTAAATATTTCGTCTAATACGCGTTTAGGTTTAGCAATAACAGAGAAGTAGTCTTCAACGTATTTCAAAGCTTTAGCTTCATCAAACTTACCAGCAATAATTAGAGTAGCATTGTCAGGTTGGTAATACTTTTCGTAGAAACGTCTTAATTGAGGCGTTTTAACACGTTCAATATCTTCTTTAGACCCGATGGTACTTAATCCATAGTTATGCCATAGATAAGCTGTATTAATAGTTCTCTCCATTAATACTCTAGTAGGATTGTTTTCTCCTATTTCGAACTCATTTCTTACAACAGAAAATTCCTTATCTAAATCTTCTTGTAAGATAGTAGCATTGATCATACGATCTGCTTCCATCTGTAAAGCCCAAGCTAGGTTTTCATCTGTAGAAGCAAATATTTCATAGTAGTTAGTTCGATCATACCATGTTGTCCCTTGAGCACGTCCACCTTTATCAGATAACATTTTCTTAATGTCTCCAAGGTTCTTTGTACTCTTAAATAGCATGTGCTCTAGTAAGTGTGCCATACCTTTTTCACCATACCCTTCGTGCTTAGAGCCAACATTATAAACGATGTTTACGATTAGATTGCTTTGAGTAGCATCAGGAAGTAATAGTATTTTTAGTCCATTTGATAATTTGTATTCTTTAATGTCTTCAACAGAAGTTACAAAAGTTGGTTTTTCCTTCTGTTGAGCATAAGAGTAATCTGCAGTGCTTATTGTTAATGCAAACAAAAGCGTATACATTATTCTTTTCATAAATCAGTTTTTAAGGTTAATTAGCTAAATATAAATAATTTTATTATATAATTAGTAGTTTGATATTTAATGATATACGAATGTTTAGATATTGATATAAAAAAATAGCTACTCTAATGAGAGTAGCTATGATATTAGTAATTATTTTTATACTGTTCGATATGTTTCAGTAATGTTTGTTTATCCATATAACCTGATTGGCGCCATAATAACTTACCTTTTCTGAATAACATCAATGTCGGTACACCTCGCATTTGGTATTGTGTACTGTACTGTGTGGTCAAAGCAGTGTTCTTATCAACATCTATTTTAATAATAGAGATGTTGTCTTGAAGCTCTTTCTTTACTTCTTCTAGTACAGGAGCTAACATCTGACAAGGACCACACCATGTAGCAAAGAAATCAACTAAAGTCAGTTGATCTCTGTCAATTAACTCTTGAAAGTTTCCCATTATTATTTTGTTTTAGTTGTACTACTGCATGTAGATGTACAAGATGCCTCTGTTAGTGCAATACCAGTATTCTTTATAGCTCCAAAACCTCCGATTACATCTATCATGTTGTGATATCCTCTGGCTTTAAGAATAGATGCAGCGATTAGTGAACGATATCCACCAGCACAGTGAATAAAGAACTTTTCGTCTGTAGGATAATCTTTATAATTATCATTGATATAATCTAAAGGAGCATGTGTTAAGTCTTTATAGTCAATATGAGCAGCATTATATTCACCTGGTTTACGTACATCAACTACTTTAATATCTTCAGAAGTTAATTTATCTTTTAATTCCTCTGCAGTTATTTGTTGTACAGTATCATATTCGAAACCTTCTGTTTTCCAAGAAGCAAAACCTCCTTTTAGGTAACCTAAAGTATTATCATACCCTACACGAGATAGTCTGATGATAGCTTCTTCTTCACTTCCTTCAGGGGCGATGATAAGTATAGGCTGTTTAATGTCTGTAATTAGAGCACCTACCCATGGAGCGAATTGCCCACTAAGGCCAATAAAAATAGAACCTGGTATATGCCCATTTGCGAAGTCTCCTCCTGGGCGTACATCTAGTACTAGTGCTCCTGATTCTTCTGCTAAAGCTTGAAACTCTTTAGGAGATAATGCTTTGTTATTGTCAATGATAGTTTCTACATTTTCGTATCCTTCTTTATTTAGTTTTACATTAAGAGGGAAATAGGCAGGAGGAGGTAATAAACCATCAGTTACTTCAGCTACGAATTCTGCTTCTGTCATATCTGCACGTAGTGCATAGTTAGTTTGTTTTTGTTCACCTAATGTACCTACTGTCTCTTTGCTTAAATTTTTACCACATGCAGACCCTGCACCATGTGCTGGATATACGATAACGTCATCCGCTAGAGGCATAATCTTCGTGCGTAAACTATTGTATAACATCCCTGCTAATTGTTCTTGTGTTAAGTTAGCTGCTTTTTGAGCTAAGTCAGGACGTCCTACATCCCCTAAGAATAGTGTATCTCCACTAAAGATAGCATGGTCTTTCCCATTCTCATCTTTTAATAGATAAGTAGTACTCTCCATCGTATGTCCTGGAGTATGTAAAGCTGTAATCGTGACATTACCTAATTTGAATACTTCTCCATCAGTAGCAATATGTGCCTTAAACGTCGGATTAGCATTAGGACCATATACGATCGGTGCATTTGTCTTTTCTGCTAAAGTCACGTGTCCACTCACGAAGTCAGCGTGGAAGTGAGTCTCGAAGATGTATTTAATGCTTGCTCCATCTTTAGTCGCTCTATCTAGATAAGGCTGTACCTCTCTTAGCGGATCGATGATTGCTATCTCGCCATTACTCTCTATATAGTAAGCTCCTTGAGCTAAACATCCAGTGTATATTTGTTCTATTTTCATATTGTCATTTATTTATTTGTTAGTAGTAAAAGTATTAATATGTTTTTAAATAGATTGCAACTTGAGTTACAAACTATAAAAACACTTCTTTTATGAGTATGTATATTGCCATAGTTAGTACGAAATAACCAAAGCCTTTCTTTAGGTTTTTATCAGGGACAAACTTAGTAAGGTAGATACCTATGAATATCCCAATTATAGAAATAGTACTGAAGATTAATAACATATTCCAATCTATAGTTGTATGTTCTAAGTCTCCTAAAAAACCGATTAGGGATTGTATCGCTATAATACAGAGCGAAGTACCTACAGCTTGTCTCATCGGCATATTAGCAAATAGCACTAAGGCTGGTATGATTAAGAATCCACCTCCAGCACCTACTGTACCTGCTAATAGTCCTATTAGTATCCCTTGAACTAACAGTCCTGATAACGCAGGTTTGTTGCCTTGTATTTCTTGTTGAGGTTTTGGACTGATCATCTTAGTCGCCGAGGTGAACATCACTAATGCAAATAAGACCATCAACACGATATTCTTATCTAACCCCCAGTTGCCAATGCTTATTATATCTGGAACTAAGGGTAA
>JBOFGJ010000152.1:0-3277 GCA_051649065.1 Flavobacterium sp.
CTTGAGTTTGCAGAACAATCTAATATGATGAAAGACAACCTACAAAACACAAGAAGAAATAAACAACAAACAGAAAAAGTTTCTGACAAAGAAGAAGTAGATACAACTCCTTCTAACTAATATATAAAGGCTTCTAAAACAGAAGCCTTTTATTGTATCCCTAAAACGTTGGTAATTCAACTAAAAATATAGAGTTATAAAAAAAGGAAGGGCTATTACTAATAATTAGTAATAGCCCTTCCTTTTTAACCCATAATCGGCAATAAACATATAAATGAAGAGTAATTATAAAAAATAGATCATAGTGATACAAACATACAATAGTATGATTTAAGAACTAATGAAAGAGCTATGAAGTAGAATTGCTCTGTAGTATTAGGCTAGTGCAGATTTTGAATTTAATATAATAATTTACTAATGCGCAGTATCCTTACTATCTTCTTTTTTCTCAGTAGCCTTACCTGTAGTAAGATTATGAGGATTCTCAACTACACCACTAGAGGTAGGAATAAAGAACTCAAATGGGAAACTTCTAAAGTGTCTCCACGTTGCTCTAATCAAGTCCTTAGTTTCTTTAAATGGAATATTACGAGATCTAAATGCTAAGAATAAAGACAGAGAGAAACTCACTAAGAAGTTCATAAACCCTATTAACCACATCCCTATAAATGCCCATACTAACATATTAACCGGTGCTCCAAAATCTGAACCATACCAGCCTAAGGCTATATTACCACTTACGAATGTAATATGTCGAATATCTATTCCTAGACCTAAAAATGCTCCGATAGTACCACATGTTCCCATAAACAAACCGAAACAAATATTCGATGCTATACCAGGCCATTTCGTATCTACCCAATTGGCAAGTTTAGTAGTTCGGGTATATCCGATGTTTCGCTTTAACCATGGATGCTCCTGTATACGATAAAACACTTTATTGTGTTTGTTTCTATTGGATACATTACCTGATATAATACCAGATAAGAACAAGAATATACCGGCTATACCCGCATGAAATAAGGCTCTTGACTCTATCGGATCAGCATCAATCAGCATCTTTTCCCATCCATGTTCCGCAATATTCACATCGAATACCTGGTCTATACCCCAAATCAATAACATAGCTATAGGGAACGCTAAAATAACGTTACCTATAAAAGCAATAAACTGTGATCTAAATAATCGAGCAAATAGCTTAGCAAAACCAATATGTTTATCTGCGTTATCAATATGTTGCTTTCTACCATCTTCAATTGCCTTAATAATAGTAGCCGCAGTCATAGCAGGCTGCTTAGTAGCAAGTGTAAATCCTAAAAGATAAATAACACAGAATCCTAATGCATAGTTTAAACTATATAGCATTGCCTCTCCGAATTTACTCACATCTGCTTCATGCGCAAACACCTTCAAAATACACATAAAACCAACAATCAGACCTCCACCCATCGCACCTCTAAACATATGCCAATACTCCTTAGCAGAGTTCGTGATATAATGTTCTCCTGTTTTGGCTGTATGTTGTGTAATCTCATAAGAGATTAGCTGTGTACTTTCTCGAATAAGTCCACTTACGTTATACTTATAACAGTTATACTCTATTAGCTTACGTGCTAGTCTCAGTGTATTCTCTCTTTTTTCTTGCAAATTACCCTCTTTAACCACAAGAATAGAGATAAGGACATTCACCCTTGCTAATTGTTGTCTAAGGCGAAGTAAACTTTGGTTTACCTTCATAGATATACCATACTTCGAACTATTCTTAAAAGCTTGATTAACGAAATCCTGACATTGCTTATGCAAAATCACTATCTGCTTATAATTTATATCCGTGTCTAAAAGGAATTTAATTTCTCCTTTTTGAAAACTTTGAAGGATAACTGTAAACTCGTGTTCTAATGCTCTAAAAGGACTTTCTAAATGAGAATACTCTGGTACCATATTAATAATAGAACTCTCCATGGCTCTACCACTCATACGCTGGGTGATAATATCTATAGATGTCAATAATTCATTTAAAGTCTCTCCATCTTTCTTATCTGAGAATATAGAACTAAATTCTAATAACGAAAACAATTCTATTAGCTGCTCCTCTGGTATCATATCTACCCATTCCGCATCAGTATGTTTATAGAACACTTGATTCAACACATACTCATACGTATCCTTCTCTGGTTGGTAAGGTAATATCTTTGCCCAAACACGCTTTTTTACTTCATCAAAGAAATCAGCATCTTGAAGTATACCTGCATCAGATACCATTCTACTAAAATGCCTATTAGATAATAATTCATTTAGATAAGCAATTAAAGCTATACGCTCTATATCATGCGTTTTTAGGTAAGCAATTAAAGCATCTATAGATACTCTATTTATTTTTTTATTATTTTTTGGTCTAAAAATATGTACTAAGTCTACAATAAAAAGCAAATCCTCTGTAGCATAAACTTTCCCGTCAATAACATACTTATTAAATAATTCTTCTACACCGTGTGGTGAGCGTAACATATGTCGTAATTTCATTTGAAAAAAAATCTACTTTTAATTAGTTAGTAAAATAAAATACTTTATTTTGGCATAAAATTACATTTTATTCTCAAAACAATGATCGAAATAGAAAGAAAATTTTTAGTCAACTCATTGGACTTCATCGAACAATCTTATAAGTTCAATAAAATCACTCAAGGATACTTAAACTCTCATCCCGAAAGGACTGTGCGTATTAGGCTAAAAGATGAACTAGCCTTTATAACAATTAAAGGAAAGAGTAATGAAGCAGGTACTTCACGTCTAGAATGGGAAAAACAAATTGACTTCAATGAAGCTGACCAATTAATCAACCTTTGTGAAGACTACGTAATCTCAAAGACTAGATACTTAATCAAATCTGGAATACACACTTTCGAAGTAGATGTATTTCACGGTGATAATGAAGGGTTAATTCTAGCAGAGATAGAACTATCTACAGAAAACGAAGTCTATGATAAACCGAACTGGTTAGGAAAAGAAGTTACAGGTGACTTAAAGTATTACAACTCTTATATCGCCAATAACCCATTTAAAAACTGGTAAACTTTACTTGATTATCTTAATATCTACTTGTAACAGACCGTCATTCTTATGGTCTGCTATTTTCATGAAAGCTTTTTTAGAAAGGTCGATCTCACGGCCTTTCGCAAAAGGTCCTCGATCATTAATACGAACTTTTACAGATTTATTATTCTTTAAGTTCGTAACTTTCACTTTAGTATTAAAAGGAAGGGATTTATGTGCGGCT
>JBOFGJ010000153.1:0-2278 GCA_051649065.1 Flavobacterium sp.
TACCGAAGGCCTCACCAGTTACTGTTGCTACGTGTGCTTTCTCTAATAAATACATAGACAAATCATTTGCGTCATTAATCTTTACACCTTGATAAGTTTTACCAAAGAAAAAAGACATATCAGGAAACACGTAGAATGCACCTTCTGGTACATTAATCTTCACTCCAGGAATATCTCTTAATAGTCCTACTACTAAATCTCTTCTATTCTTAAATGCAGCTACCATCTCGCTTAAAACACTTGGATCAGCTTCAACTGCAGTAATAGTAGCTCTCTGAGCAATACTATTAGCACCTGAAGTAACTTGTCCTTGCATCTTCGTACATGCCTTAGCGATAAACTCAGGTGCACCGATATATCCGATACGGTATCCTGTCATAGCGAATGCTTTAGCAATACCATTGACAGTGATTGTACGATCTATTAAATTACCAATAGTACCAATACTACAGTAACTACCACTGAAGTTAATATGTTCATAGATTTCATCTGATAAGATGAATACATTTGGATATTTCTCTAATACTTTAGCGATAGCCTCAAACTCTCCTTGGCTGTACACTGATCCACTAGGGTTACATGGTGAACAGAACCAAATCATCTTTGTCTTAGGTGTTATAGCTGCTTCTAATTGTTCTGGAGTTATTTTAAAATCACTTTCTATAGACGTAGGTACTTCTACTGGAATACCCTCCGCCATCTTCACAATCTCAGCATAACTAACCCAATATGGAGCTGGTATCACTACCTCATCACCAGGGTTAATCATTACATGTGCTACATTATATAACGACTGCTTAGCACCAGTAGATACAACTATCTGACTAGGCGAATAATTTAAATTATTATCTCTTTTAAACTTCTTGCTAATTGCTTCTCTTAATTCTTTATACCCTTCTACTGGAGGATACTTACTATAATTATCTTTTACAGCCTGAATAGCAGCTTCTTTGATAAACTTTGGAGCATTAAAATCAGGTTCACCTAGACTTAAACTAATTACGTCTACGCCTTGTTCTTTTAATTCTCTAGCTTTCGCAGCCATTGCTAATGTCTGTGAAGTAGTCAAATTGTTTATTCTATTAGATAGAAATTGATTGCTCATCTGTTTATTTTTTTATGAAACTAATATCCAAAGATAATTATTATATCTCTATTAATCCGTGTTATCCTTTATTTATTACCAATAAAAAGCCTACTTTTGTCAAAATTTACGACATGGAAGAAATCTTAAAATATTTCCCTAATTTAACTCCTGAACAAATAGCTCAATTTGAGAAATTGGAAGAAGTATATACAGATTGGAATGCAAAAATTAACGTTATTTCACGTAAAGACATTCACGAACTGTATACTAAGCACGTACTACATTCTTTAGGTATCGCTAAAGTCATGGAGTTCTTACCAGGTGCTAATATTTTAGACGTAGGTACTGGTGGAGGATTCCCTGGTATTCCCTTAGCTATTTTATACCCAGAAACGAACTTCTACCTTGTAGACATTATCGCTAAAAAGATACGCGTAGTGAATGAAGTTGTGGTTGCTCTAGGATTAAAGAACGTGAAAGCAGAACAAAAACGTGCTGATACGATTAAGGAAAAGTTTGACTTTATCGTGAGTAGAGCGGTGACTAACATGCCTGACTTCGTAGAATGGATTAGAACCAAAACGAAAAAAGAGAATAAACACGAGTTTGAGAATGGGATCTTATACCTTAAAGGAGGTGATCTTACAGAAGAACTAAAGGATTTCCCTAAAGCAGTTCAATTTGATCTTGCCAATATCTTCTCAGATGAATTCTTTGAAACAAAAAAGGTAGTTTACCTACCGCTTAAA
Source organism: Flavobacterium sp. (assembly GCA_051649065.1). GTDB lineage: Bacteria > Bacteroidota > Bacteroidia > Flavobacteriales > Flavobacteriaceae > Flavobacterium. Next base: position 1,837 of record JBOFGJ010000153.1, read on the forward strand.
TATAAAGCATAATAAATAAGGCTGTCTGAGAAGACAGCCTTATTTATTTCTATTTACTCTGTTTTACGAATAATAAACAGGTACGAGTAGGTCGATGTAGCAAATGATTAGCCACACTACCTAAGAATATCTCTTTAAATCCCGTCGTTCCCTTTACTCCTAATATCAAAAAATCCGCATCCTTACTACGAGCATACTCGATAAGTGAAGCAGAGATATTACGCTCTCCAGCTGGCACGATGTCTATATCAGAATAAGTAGCATATCGTTTATTCCATTTATCTTGCTTCTCTTTTATATCTTCTCTAGTTACTTTTTCTAATTCCTTGTTGGTCATCGTAGGATAGAATCCCATATATGACTTAGAAATATGTACAGCAGAATGCTCTATCTTTTGCCCCTTTGAATTATTCTTAAATCGATCAGCCCAAGTCATAATATC
>JBOFGJ010000154.1:0-2172 GCA_051649065.1 Flavobacterium sp.
GGGTGCTATTATTTGTGTTGTTTGTAACTATTTTAGGACCACTATTTGAAGAGGTTACCTTTCGTTTGCCATTGAGGTATAAGCCTTCCTATCTTATTGTTTCGTTTGTGTTTATTGCTTTTTATATTGTAGGAAGTATAAGTAAGATAAGTGATTCAGTGACTATAGGTTTAACTATATTGTTTACAGTATTGTTCTTATTATTGAATTATTTTATTAGTCAGAAAGCTGATAAGAGCCAGTCATTTTATATTAAATATTACCCTTATATATTCTATGGTTTAGCTGTTGTATTTGGGTATATACACATTGCTAACTTTGAGGAGATTACTACGCGTATATTGTTATTATCACCACTTATCGTATTGCCACAGTTAATAACGGGATTGGGAATGGGATATGTCAGAGTGCGTTTAGGATTTTGGTATGGAGTATTTTTTCATATACTACATAATTCTGCTATTACAGTAGTTATGTATTTAGGGGGATATTTTGATATGTAATAATTTAACAGTGTAAGTTTATGATATCTATCTAATAATTTGGCTTACTTAAGTTGGAATAATTATCTTTGGTAGTATAATATAAATCGTGGAGTTATGAATAGTATACATTGGCATACGAAGGCATTTGATGAGTTAACAGTGAATGAGTTATATGATATAATGCGTTTGCGTACAGATGTATTTGTAGTGGAACAGAATTGCCCATATCCCGAATTAGATGGTAAGGATAAGAAGTGTCTGCATATCTATGCTACAATGTTAGATCAGGTAGTAGCTTGCGCACGTATAGTACCTCCTGGGCTTAGTTATCCAGAGATTGCTATCGGAAGAGTTGCTGTACATGTAGACTATCGAAAAGATGGATATGGACGCGTATTAATGCAACATGCGATAGATAAGATAGCAGAAGAGTTCGGTGAACAGGACATACAGATTGGGGCACAGTGTTACTTGAAGAAGTTCTATGGCTCATTTGGATTCGAACCGTCATCAGAAGAGTATGTAGAAGATGGTATACCTCATGTAGATATGATCAGAGAAGCAAAACACTACTGGACAAAACTATAATACAAAGAGGGCAGTAGTTATCAACTATTGCCCTCTTTGTATATATTACACTATCTTTTGTTTCCACTTTCCACTTTTGAACAAGACAAAAGCTAATACTGCTATAAGTACTTCAGCAGACGGTATGGCAATAAAAGCTCCTTTAGGGCCTAGTTCGAAGTAGTATGTCAAAAGGTAAGCAAAGGGTATTTGGAATAGCCAGAAACCTATAACGTTGATTATCGTTGGAGTAATCGTATCTCCTGCTCCGTTAAAGGCATTCATTAAGGTCATCCCTGCTCCATAAGCGATAAATCCTATAGCTCCGATATACATTGCTTCTTTAGCAACAGCTTTTATAGCTTCATCCGTAGTGAAGAATGAGGCTAGTAGTTCTGCCATAGTGAAGAATATCACGGTCACTATAGCCATATAAAGAACATTGTATTTAAGGGTAGCGATAACAGATTTATATGCTTTGTCAGGATTGTTATTCCCTAGGTTTTGCCCCACTAGAGTAGAAGCAGCATTGCTTAGTCCCCAAGCGGGAAGTATAAAGAATACTAGTAAACGAAGGCATGTAAGGAAACCAGAAGAGCCTATCTCACCTCCACTTTGAGCTACTATTCTTGCTAGTATCACCCAACTACAAGTAGAGATCATATACTGCACCATTCCCGGTACAGCAATCTTAATGATATTCCACGTCATCTCCCACTGTATCTTAAAGTAGCGAAGTTTAAGTTGTATTAAAGAGTCTTTTTTAGATAGATAGTACAGTTGGTAAACTACTCCCATACTTCTACCAATCGCTGTAGAATAAGCAGCTCCCTCTAATCCCATCTCTGGAAATATCCACCAACCTCTAACCATAATAGGGCATAAGATGATGTTGATAATATTACCAAAACCAAGACTCTTCATAGCAATAGCAGCATTACCTGCACCTCTAAAGATTCCGTTGATTAAGAATAATAACATAATAGATACACAGCTTACTAGTAATATTCTGGTATACCCATAACCATATTCTGCTGATTCTTCTGAAGCTCCCATCCACAACAACCAATCTTTAGCAAATATAAAGCCTAAGATACTTAGTATAACGGTGATGATAATG
>JBOFGJ010000155.1:0-1760 GCA_051649065.1 Flavobacterium sp.
ACCTCTGCTTCAATGATAGTACCTACTCTCATCTCTACTTTTGAGAACTCATCCCAAGTCAATGTATTGTTGTTATTTTCCATCTTGCTGTTTCTGATTAATTCCAAAAATAGAGAAATAAATGGACTTTACTAATTTCTATTCGAAATAGCCAAGTTAGATATATACTTAGTAATCAATATCTAAAACGATAATTTAATAGATGTTTTATTGAGTTAAAAGTGTTAAAATTAAGTACATTTGATTGGTTTTTAATTGTTTTTAAAATAGTATGAATAAGAATAAAAAGATACTTACCATCCTAGCTGTGGTCATAACCCTACTGTGTGTGGTGGGTATAGGAGCACATGTATTAAAAAAATCAGTTAGTACATCTGATTATCCTCATAGGACAATTGATACCAATAATAGCTCTGATGAGATAAAGAATAAAGAGATTAGGGATATCCTTACTCAGATGGGATATGGAAATCTAATAGATAGTGTCTCATTCCATGTCGTTACATCTATTGATTATGATGTATTTATTAATGGAATGACTTATAGTGATGTGAGTCTATATACGTTTTTATTTGCAGAATATGGAGAGGACTCTAGTAGTGCATGTGTTGATGTACTCTTTGTTGTTAGAGACAATAATAGCAAATCTATTGTTGCCAAGACATTAGATAAATGTGCATTATATTCAGATGCAGGTCGTGCGGATTTTGACTTTATAGAGATAGTAATTAACCCTAAGAATGCTTTAAACGACAGTAGTGATTTATCTTTCTATATTAAGTATAGCGCAAACTATCGCAGTTATGGTAACGCAAGTTTTGTTTATAGATATACTTTTTATGAAGTTAGGAGTGATGGACTATTTAAGAGTGTGTATTCTGACGAAATTACTTCTTCTTCAGCTAGTTCAGAAGAGAACCATGTACAATACCGGAATGTTGAAATACTTGATATAAGTTTTAAAGCAAACAAAACAAGTAACTATAATGATATGGTATTTGATGTTAAGTACACTGTATCTGGAGAAAAGAGAACAATTATTACACCAAAACTATTTATGAAGTATGCTTTTGATTCGACAGAACGCAATTGGGATATCTTTAGAGAAATAGCTAATTCTGATGAAGGAGAAGCTATTATATGCGATGAAAAAACTGAAATACACCAAGAAGTATTGACTTTTAAAGATGGACAATATATAGGTCGAGAAGACATTTTTTATACACCTACTTCCTTAAGGGAATATTGTACCCCCACTTTCTCTAATGTAATTGGTGAACAGGAAGTACTTAATCAATTAGGTATTACTCAGGAAGTGCGTAATGAGTTTCGAGGGTTTAATGTAACGGCACAAGAAGTGAAAATAACTGAAAGTAAGAATATATTGTTGTATATAATTTATGGTCAAAAAGAAGCTAGTGAAGGTGCTAAACGATTAGATGTGATTTATGTTTTTGTAGATCGAGACAATTATAAATTACTTCATAAAATAGAAAAGGAAGGTATATTAAGATTACAAAGAGTGAACGAAGCGCATGATATTGAACGTATATTAATCAATAAGAATTATGAAAATGATGGTTTAATGGGAGAACAGACACGCTTCACTAATGTATTACGACAACGCTTTTACTTCAGTGGAGATAAATACACTATTTATGACAATCTTATTTATATCACTGAAGACTATGAGATTATTGACCTAACAGAACCGTATAAAGGCGTTTTTAAAAGTGGGGAAGATGAACTAATTAACTTCG
>JBOFGJ010000156.1:0-8374 GCA_051649065.1 Flavobacterium sp.
AATGAAGGTACTACCCTTCCCTTTTTCGCTTTCTACATACACTTGCGAATTGTGTACTTCTACGATCTGCTGTACATAAGCTAGCCCCAAGCCATGCCCCTTTACATTGTGTAAATCACCAGTGTGTTCTCTATAAAACTTGTCAAAGATTCTCTTTTGAGCTTGTTTACTCATTCCCACCCCGTGATCCTGAATTTTAATTAATATAAAATCCTTCACATTTTCTGTGTACACATCTATAATAGGAACATCTATCGAATACTTTACAGCATTATCTAAGATATTTACTATAACACTCGTGAAATGAAAATCGTTTCCTAAGACATCACTTCTGCGAGCATCTAGATGTAAATTTATTTCTCCCCCTCGATCTTGAACGATTAATCCTACGTGGTCTACTGCATTCTCGATAATCTCATGAACATCCATCGCAGACTTATCCACATTAAACTCACGTCTTTCTAACTTTGAGATCTGCAACACATTTTCGACCTGTGCATGCATTCTCTTATTTTCCTCGCGAATCATTCTTAGATATCGTTCTACCTTCTCAGGGTCATTTATAACTTTTGGATTTCTAATAGCATCTAAAGCTAAATTAATAGTAGCTATAGGCGTCTTAAACTCATGCGTCATATTATTAATAAAATCCGTCTTAATCTCTGAGATTTGCTTCTGTTTTATCAACTGATTAATTGCATTCAAATAAGCAGCGATAATAACAATCGTAAATAACACTGATAACAATGTTATCCCAATCAAAGAAGAGAATAAATACTTACTCTTCTCTGGAAAAGTAATGTATAGCTGATACTTACTTCTATTCTCATTATCTGTGAAGATAGGCACACCATAAGTAGACCCTTCTTCATAGATAAAATCCTCAGACTTTATTTTTGTTGACAAACCCTTGTTGTAGATCCCAAACTCAAACTTAGCGTTTACACCATATAGTTTAAGCTCTTGTTCTAACAACTCTCTTAACTTAGTTTTAGAAACCCTTTCGTCTATACTTCTTAACGCTACAATATCCTTAAAATAAATATCAAACTGCGCTTTATCTAAGACATCTAGATTACCAGACTGTTCTATCACTTCATCAGGATAGTTTTGTTTAAGATTATTTCTATCAAAATCATCTCCTTTATAAATCTCTGTTTTTCGCTTTGATACGAAATTTTTGACTTTCAAGCTATCTGCTTTTTTATCAAAGAACGAACTCTTTATATTATAGTCCTCTAAGACTAGAATATTCGAATAAACGATTTGCTCATTAGTAGTAGGGTTTCGCTCTACGATATAGTACTGTTTCAACTCGCTCTGTTTAGGTGGCGTACCTATACTATCCTTAAGTTGATTATACATACGATAGAACTCTGTAGCTTCATTCTGTTGAAGTCCGCTACCGATATTTCCTAATACTTGCTGTACGTGATATTTAAACTGTTCTTCATTATTTCTATAAGAACTTACAATCCAGTACATCTGAACAACGATTATCCCTATAAGAGAAAAACTCATTATTCCTACTAAAAGTCGAAAATTGACCTTACTCATTATTTTTTCAAAATTAACATTAAAAAAAATACTCTACACGGCGATTAACATAAAATTAACGATGATAAATGTTTAAATTTTGAATATTATATCATTAATAATCGTTTTCACCTCTTTATTTACCAAATGTTTATTAATATTAATAATAACATAATCACTTAATGGTATTTTGTCAGAATCTTGCATTTGGTTACTTATGATGCTTTTTACATTATCATAAGACACCTTATCCCGCTCCATCACTCGTTTTATACGTATTTCTTCTGGCGCTGTCACTAAGATAACCAAATCACACTGTGTATGCAATTTATTCTCAAAAAGGACTGCACTTTCCTTAATAACGAACGGCGAAGCGTCATTTGCAACCTTCCACTCTTCAAAATCCTTCTTAACTTCAGGGTGAACGATATTATTTAATTGCGTTAAAAGATCCTTATTATCAAAGACTATTTCTCTGATTTTCTTCCGATCTAATACCTCTCCTATTTTAACGTCCTCTTTAAATATAGATTGCACAGCGTTAACAACATCTTTGCGATCCATAATCTGCCTAGCTCTATCATCAGCGATGTAAATAGGTATTCCATTTTCTTCAAACATCTTAGCCACAGTAGTCTTCCCACTGCCAATACCTCCAGTTAACCCTACGATTAGTGCCATATCACTTTATTATTTAAAAAACATCTCTGGCATACCCTCTTCCGCTTTTTGCTTTTTTACGAATAGAATATAGTTCGATTTTAAGAACCCTGTACCATAGCCGTAAAATTGAATAAAAATTGCCACAACAGCTAATAAACTTATCTTAAAATTACGCTCTTTTATAAAACATCCTATAAAAACCAATAAAAAATAAAGCAAATAACATAAAATAAAACCAAATGTATAATATGTCAATAAAATACTACACAATAAGCCTGCCATAAATACTGTTGGAAACCAATAAGTCAACTTAGCAGTTTCTGGATATCGTTGATTCAAGATCGGACGCGCCTTCCCAAACTTATTCACCTGCATGCGAAATTTACTCCAGTCTATCCTTCTTTTGTGATAGACATAAGCTCTACTAAATAATTGGGTATCATATCCGAGATTCCACAGTCTGATTGTCAAGTCAGGATCTTCCCCAGGATGTACCTTGCCATATCCTCCACTTGCCAGGAATGCTTTCTTAGATAGCCCCATATTGAAACTTCTTGGCTGAAATTTACCAATGCGTTCACTAGCCCCCCTAATACCTCCTGTTGTTAACACAGATGTCATTGCGTAGTTTATAGCCTTCTGCACATCGCTAAAGCTAGCTAACGCAGCATCAGGTCCACCGAAGCAATCCACATACTCTTTCGCTAAATACTGATCGACGATAGTCAAATAATCTGGTGGAATGATACAGTCAGAATCTAAGATAATAAAGTAATTTCCCTTAGCGCGTTCCATACCATAATTACGCGATGCCCCAGGCCCAGAATTACTCTTGTAATAATAGGACATTTGTAATTGGTCTTCGTACTTACTCACGATCGCACGCGAATCTTCTTTAGAACCATCTTCTACTATTACAACTTCGAAATCTTGCTTATACGTTTGCTTTGATAAACTCTCTAGCAATTCATCCACTTCATCAGGGCGATTGTAAACAGGAATGATAAACGAAAAATACATTTATAATTTTTTATAATACAATCACAAAAATATCGTTAACTATTGTAATACGGAAATTCATTCCTATATTTATCAATACTATTTTAAACAAATAACTCTTTTTGAACATTTCTATCAATAAAGGGTACATCTAAAACAACTAAAATGAACAAAATTCATATACTTTGGGTAGACGATGAAGTGGATTTATTAAAACCACACATCTTATTTCTAGAAAAAAAGGACTATATCGTGAGCACTTGCACCAATGGCCAGGATGCTATCGAACAATTTAAAGAACACCAATACGACATTGTTTTCCTTGATGAGAATATGCCTGGTCTTTCTGGTTTAGAGACGTTAAACGAAATTAAAGCCATTAAAAGCAACACTCCTATTATAATGATTACTAAAAGTGAAGAAGAGTATATTATGGAGGAGGCTATCGGTGCCAAAATATCAGATTATCTAATCAAACCTGTTAATCCTAACCAAATCTTGCTTTCGCTTAAGAAGAACCTAGATGATTCTCGTCTAATCTCTGAGAAGTCTTCTCTAAGCTACCAAAAAGAGTTTAGAAACATCTCTATGGATCTTATGCAAGCGAGAGATTATGAGGACTGGATCTCTATTTATAGAAAATTATTATACTGGGAACAGAACCTCGAAAACATAGAGGATCAAAACCTATTTAACATCCTTGATTCTCAAAAGACAGAAGCTAACAGCCTATTTGGTAAGTTTGTAGAGAAGAATTATGAGTCTTGGATTAACGATCCTGAAGATAGCCCTGTGTTCTCTCACCAAATATTCAGAAAATGGGTTGCTCCTGAACTGAAGAAAGAGGATTCTAAGATACTGTTTGTTGTGATTGACAACTTGAGATATGACCAATGGAGATCCTTTGAATCTATCGTGACTAATCACTATAAAGTAGAAGCAGAGAATAGTTTCTTCTCTATCTTACCTACAGCTACACAGTACGCCCGTAACGCTATTTTCTCAGGAATGACACCTCTTGAGATGTCAGAACAGCTTCCTCAGTATTGGAAGAACGACACAGATGAAGGAGGTAAAAACTTGTTTGAAAATGAGTTCTTACAACACCAACTTCAGAGATTGCGTCTAAATATCAAGAATGAATACTTTAAAATAACGAACCTTAAAGAAGGTAGAAAACTAGCAGACAATTTTAAATCTTTAAAAGACAACAAATTAATCACACTAGTTTATAACTTCGTAGATATGTTATCACACGCGAAGACTGAGATGGAGGTTATTAAAGAACTAGCTTCTAATGATAAGGCTTACCGTTCTCTGACAGTGAGTTGGTTTAAGAACTCGCCTTTATTCGAAATTATTCAACAGGCGCAGTCACAAGGATATAAGCTAATCATCACGACAGATCATGGTACTATTAACTGTAAAAACCCATCTAAAGTTATCGGAGATAAAAACACAAGTTTAAACCTAAGATATAAAACAGGTAAGAGCTTGACCTTTGAGCCAAAAGATGTGTACTATGTTAAAGAACCCAAAAAAGTACAGCTACCTAATATTAATGTAAGTAGTTCTTATATTTTTGCAAAAAGTGATTTCTTCTTAGCCTACCATAATAATTTCAACTATTATGCTGCGTATTTTAGAAATACCTATCAGCACGGTGGTATTTCGTTAGAAGAAATGATTGTACCATTTATAATATTAAACCCCAAAGTATAAAAAATGACTGAAATAGTTTTTTCTCTAAATCAGATAAATGAAGTTGCTTCTGAAGTATTAAGCAAGTTAAAACACCGTATTGTCTTGTTTAATGCCGAAATGGGGGCAGGAAAAACCACACTTATTAAAGAAATTAGTAAACAACTAGGTGTAGAGGACATGACTAGTAGCCCTACTTTTTCTATTGTTAACGAGTACCACTCTACCCTATCTAAGGACAAGGTGTATCACTTCGATTTATATAGATTAAATCACGAGGAGGAAGCTTATGATATGGGGATGGATGAATATCTATATTCGGATCAATGGTGCTTTATAGAGTGGCCTGAGAAGACACCTAATATCATCCCTAATGAGCACGCTATTATAGAAATCGAGATTCTAGAGAATGGCGATAGAAAACTTACGTTAAACAATAACTAATAATAACATGGCAACACTAACTCCTTTTTCGATGAAAGACCTTATTCCTCAAGAGGAATGTCTAATGGTAGAACGCAAGAGAAGTGATCTTTTTATAGGTGTTCCTAAAGAGAATATTCTTATCGAGAAGAGAATCTGTATTACCCCAGAGGCAGTACAGACACTTAGTACTTATGGACACAGAATATTGATTGAAAAAGGAGCGGGTGAAGCTGCTAGTTATTCTGACTTAGATTACAGTAAAGCGGGCGCCGAAATCACCACAGATACCAAGAAGATATTTAGCTGTCCTGTTATCGTGAAGGTAGCACCACCTACTCTTGAGGAGATTAAACTAATGGCTCCTTATACTGTAGTATGGTCTACTGTCCAACTAAAAACATTGACCAGAAAGTATTTCGAGACCCTGTCTAAGAAGAAGATATCTGCCATCGGCTTTGACTTTATTCACGATGAGCACGGCACCTACCCTGCAGTGAGTGCATTAAGTGAGATAGCAGGCACTGCCTCTATCTTAATCGCGTCCGAACTAATGACTACTACTAATAATGGTAAAGGTTTATTATTTGGCAATATTACTGGGGTTACCCCTACAGAAGTCGTTATTTTAGGAGCAGGTTTAGTCGCTGAGAATGCTGCACGTACAGCTATGGGAATGGGAGCTAACGTCAGAGTATTTGACAACTCTATCCAAAAACTACACAGACTACAGAACAACTTGCCTCAACGCATCTCTACTTCTACGATACAAGAGAAAATTCTGCTTAAAGCCCTAATGAGATGTGATGTTGCTATCGGTGCTATTAGAGGAAAAAACAGAGCACCTATCGTAGTCAGTGACACGATGGTTGAGAATATGAAAAAAGGAGCTGTGATCATCGACGTATCTATTGATACAGGTGGATGTTTTGAGACTTCAGAATTAACCACACACGATCATCCTACTTTTATAAAGAATGGTGTAGTACACTACTGCGTACCGAATATCACTTCTAGATATAGCCGCACAGCCTCTATGGCATTGAGTAATATCATCACTCCTCTCTTATTAGAATATACAGACAGCGGAGATCTAGATGGAACCGTCAACTGCGAAAGCGTCATCAAATCAGGAATATACAGCTACAAAGGACTTGTAACGAATCGAAATGTAGCTGAGTGGTTTGACCTTGACTTTAAAGACATACATTTGTTCACCTTTTAATTTCACAAAGACAATAGCCTTGTCGTAGATTTAAAGTTTTGATAAAACTTTAGTTTTACATTCTTGAATTGCTATTTTTGCGTAAATATTTTACAAAATGAAGTTTTCACAGCGTTTAGCATATTATTTATTCGGACTATTAATCGGTGGATTATTCTTATTTTTCTTCTTTGGAGAAAAGAAGACAGAGTTCTGCTATTTACCTAACTGTAGAGTACTAAAAGACTTGAGAAGCAAGCCAGTTACTTTCTCTAAGACAGTAGAAGCCAAATTCCAAGAAGGATGGGTAACTAATGATGATATCCACAAATCTTTTAAATATGGAGACGTTAATTTCTCTGAAAGTAATATCGACTTCGAAAAAGGAAAACTATATGTAATCCTAGGTAGAAATGCTAAGAATGAAAACATTCTAATCAAGGTAATCAACTACCCTGAGAGAATCCGAATCTACGATATAGAAAAAGTTCAAAAATAATCTAGGCAAGTATTGCAATTATTAAAAAACCATTTTATATTTGCACTCCTGTTTAGGGCGATTAGCTCAGTTGGTTCAGAGCATCTCGTTTACACCGAGAGGGTCGGGGGTTCGAATCCCTCATCGCCCACTACTTTTAAAGCTTCACTAAAAAGTGAAGCTTTTTTTTATGTCTTATTTTATAAACACACCTATTTCTAAATATGCATAGGTTGTTGTGATTCTCCATTGCCAAAGGACCAATTAGCATATCCATCCTTCTCAATTAATCCCAGATTAAGCGATAGACATATAAGCGAAAAGTAATTATACAAAATAACTCTGAATTTCTTCTGAAAGCATACTGTAGTACGGGTTTAGAATAAACGAAAGAGATATGAAGTAGAAATACTTTGCAGTATTTGACTAATGCTTAATCTGGGATAATCTAACTCTTCACTTTTAAGTTTCATAAAGATAATCATAAATAATTTATTTTTAGAAATCATCTTTACTTCTACATTCCTTTAAATCCCTTAAAACAACTTACTAAGTAACAGTGATTTAATACTAAAAGTATAAACAAAAATACTTACATTTGTACTATGATTAAGCAGTTTGAAAAATATAAAGGTATCCATCCTGGAATTGTACTTGATAGAGAATTAAAAAAACGTTCTATCAAGCAACGCCCCTTTGCCTTATCCTTAGAAGAACATCCTCAAACACTTAATGCCATTACCAAAGGAAAAAGAAATATTGGCACTGCACTAGCATTAAAAATCGAGAGGGAGCTTGGGTTAGAAGAAGGCACGCTAGTACTACTGCAGGCATATTATGATATTCAAAGAATCAAAGAAAAAGAAAGCCAAGACACTCCTAATCTGAATATTCTGAGTAAAGCATTATTTTGGGACACAGATATCCAACATATAAATTGGAATCAACAATATAGAGCTGTAATTCAACGTGTTTTTGAACGTGGAAACGAAAAAGATAAAAACGAAATTATTCGCTTTTATGGCACTGATAAAATAGAGCAAGCTCTACAAGAATCAAATCTAAGAAAGCCATATACAATACATGATTTACATCAAACTGAGTACTAATTATGATGTATTATAACACTGTCAATTATCTGCTAAAAAGCACACTAGCTACCCTGATGGAAGCTTCTGTATTTAAATCTTTTCGTTTGGTTGGTGGTACAGCATTAAGCCTCCAATTGGGACATCGCTTATCTGTAGATATAGATCTTTTCAGTGATGCAGCTTATGGATCTATTGATTTTAAAGATATTGATAACTTTATCGAAAAAACATTTCCATACCATCAGCATTTTTCAAATATTGATCCAGCAATAGGAAAAT
>JBOFGJ010000157.1:0-6785 GCA_051649065.1 Flavobacterium sp.
GCTCCCCATAAACCAGGAATCATATAAACAGTAAATATAGATACGAACAACGCCATAAATAATCTACCTACTGATATACTGTCTGTAGGGCTATCATGTGGTAATCTGATTTTGCCTAATAAATATAGTGCCCATGCTCCAAAGATTACTATCCAGATCGCTAAGAATACTTCTCTCTCTAACCAATGTGCTTGTAATACAAGGTCAGCATTAGATAAGAATTTGAATGCTAAAGCTAGCTCTAAGAACCCTAAAGATACTTTCACTGTATTTAACCATCCTCCAGAACGTGGCATAGAATTTAACCATCCTGGGAACATAGCGAATAACATAAACGGCAACGCTAATGCTAATGAAAATCCTAACATTCCTACGATAGGTGCTATACCTCCCTTAGATGCTGCCTCTACTAATAGTGTTCCTACGATAGGTCCAGTACATGAGAATGACACAATAGCTAGTGCTAATGCCATAAATAAGATACCTACCATACCACCTCTATCTGCCTGTGAGTCTACTTTATTAGCCCACGAGTTAGGTAACATAATCTCAAATGCCCCTAGGAATGAAGTAGCGAAAATCACTAATAACAAGAAGAAGATAATATTAAAATACACATTCGTAGAAAGTGCATTTAATGAATCTGCACCAAATACTGCAGTCACTATCGTTCCTAATATCACATAGATAAGGATAATAGAAAGTCCATATATAATAGCATTCTTAATTCCCTTAGCTCTAGTCTTAGACTGTTTAGTAAAGAAACTTACAGTCATAGGAATCATAGGGAATACACATGGTGTCAGTAAGGCTGCAAATCCAGATAAGAATGCCAAGAAGAATATTGTGAATAAACCTTTCTTCTCTTCTTTATTAACAGGAGTTGCTGTTGCTTTAACCTCTCCTGAAGTATCCTCTGTAGCCTTAGTATCTACTGTTGTAGTTGCTAAATCTTCGAAGTTCTTAACTTCTTTTGTAGTAAGTGTTTTTAAGTCATATACAAAAAAATTACTCTGACTAATACACATCTCATCACACACCTGAAAAGCAACCTCTACTTGGATATTCTCTGTTGTTTCATTCGTTATCTTAACGTTCTGAACAAGTCTTGCTGTATCTACAAAATAAATCTCATCTACTCCAAATACATCATTAAAGGAAGTCTTTGTTTCACTTTCCTTTGCTTTGCCATTTAACGTATAATTCCCTTCTAGGTTATTATAGATAAACTCTAACGGTAGAGATCCTCCCTCTGGATTATACTGTGAGTATAAGTGCCAGTTCTTCTCTATCACAGCATCCCATGTGATAGTATATTCTGTGTCAGACTTTTTCTCTATTTTAGATTGCCATTTAACTGGGTCAGCATTTAACTGCGCTTGAACCGATATAAATGACAATAAAAAAAGTAGCAAATAAGCTAATTTTCTCATAGTTTAATTTGAATTTTAATAATGTTTGTTGTTGTATCTTTTACCTTAAATCGCTCATCCATTCGACTACCGATAACCCATACAATATTTTCATTAGTACACAAAAGCCAAGTGTTCTCTTTGTCAAATTGACTAAACTTTTCGTCTTTAAAGAACTTACTCACCTTCTTCGTGCCATGCATCCCAAAAGGGATAAATTTATCACCACTTCTATATTTGCGTATTATCAATGGAAATTCTAATAGATCTCCATCTACATAAATAATCGAAGTATCTGCTATTAACTCTTTCTCTTCATAAGGTGTCGTACTGATCGTTAGTGGTTGGGTTAATGTTTGTTTGTTCTCTAAATAATATATTTGTTCTTTATTCTCTTCTTCTACAGAACGAGGTTTTACTATAAACTCTCCCCTGTTCTTTAACAACACATGCGTAGGTGAATAAATCATCTTCCCTGAGGTAGCCTCTATCAACTCTACTATGTCTTGCCACGCTGTAAATCCCAATGGTGATAACCACTTATACAAATAAGCTTTAGGATTAGACAGTGCTTTTAATTTCTCTAAGTCTATACATAACTCTCCATCTCCCTTCTCTGTTACCACCTGACTATAATAGTACTTACTCGCATCTTCACTTAAAGCTACTGACTGCTGTAAATACTCCATTGTCTGCATAAACGATTGATTAAAATGAGCATTTGTATCCTTAAGCAAAGGCAATATATTCTTGCGAATCTTGTTGCGCAAATATTTAGTTTGACTATTGGTAATATCTTCCCGCCAGCCTATCTGATGTTCACTTTCATAATTAACAATATCCTCTCTCGTAAATGGCAATAACGGTCTTCTGATATATCCATTCCTTGCAGGTATTCCTAATAATCCTTCTATCCCTGTCCCTCTAGATAAGTTAATTAAGAATGTCTCCATCGAATCATCTAAGTGATGTGCTGTCAGCAGATATGTCTTATTCTCCTGCTCAGCTAACTCCTTAAACCAGTTATAGCGCAATTCACGTGCTGCTATCTGTATAGATACTTTATTCTTTTCGGCATACTCTTCTGTATCGAACTCTGCTACGAAAACAGGAATATCTAGTTGAAATCCAAATTCTTCTACGAACTTTTGATCGCCATTACTATCTTCTCCTCTCAAATGAAAGTTACAATGTGCAATAGTTATATCTAGTCCTAATCTATGACATAAATGTACTAAGACTATACTATCTATTCCACCACTGACAGCTAATAACAATGGATGGTCTAATAACTCTTTAAAGTTATTCTCTATATGTTCTTTAAATTGATTAAACATTTTATCCTAAAGTCAACAAAGTAACTAAATTAATTTAATTGCTGTCCCTTATTTTGTGTTTTTTTAACCCTAAACAAGGCTATTTACAACATAATATAATAGATAATACAATGAAATACATTAAACCCAGATTAAGCGATAGACATATAAACGAAAAGTAATTATGCAATATAGCTCTGAATTACTGATTAAAGCATACTCTAGTATGGTTTTAGAAGAAATAAAAGAGATATGAAGTAGAATTACTTTGCAGTATTTGGCTAATGCTTAATCTGGGTTAAACCCAGAGTCAGTGATAGACATATAAACGAAAAGTAATTATGCAATATAGCTCTGAATTACTGATTAAAGCATACTCTAGTATGGTTTTAGAAGAAATGAAAGAACTATAAAGTTGAATTACTTTGTAGTAGTTAGCTAATGCTGATTCTGGGTTAAACACAAAAAAAGCCTCATCGCAGTCGATGAGGCTTTTTATTTATAGTAATGTATATACTACATATTATCTACTTTATTACCAAAGTTAGAAGCTGTAGAATACGTTCTCCACTTCTCGATACATTCTACTATATCTGTAGGTATCTCTGAATCAAAAGTCATTCTCTCTTTTGTAATAGGGTGTGTAAATCCAAGTGTCTTAGCATGTAGAGCCTGTCTTGGCAATACTGTAAAACAGTTATCTACGAACTGCTTATACTTCGTAAATGTAGTTCCCTTAAGGATCAAGTTACCACCATAACGCTCATCGTTAAATAAGGTATGCCCGATGTACTTCATGTGTACACGGATCTGATGTGTACGTCCTGTCTCTAATCTACATGACACTAAGGTTACATATCCTAAGCGCTCTAATACCTTATAGTGAGTTACAGCCCATTTACCCATACTCTCATCTTCGAAAGCTGCCATCTGCATTCTATCCTTAACGTGACGTCCGATGTAGCTCTCTATAGTACCTTCATCTTCTTCTACATTACCCCATACGATAGCGATATACTCACGCTCAGATGTCTTCTCAGCAAATTGCTTTTGAAGTTCTGTCATCGCCCATTCTGTCTTCGCTACTACTAATAATCCACTTGTATCTTTATCGATACGGTGTACTAATCCTGGTCTTTCACTACTGTTAAGTGGTAAGTTCTCGAAGTGGTAAGCCAGCGCATTCACTAACGTTCCAGTATAGTTACCATGTCCTGGATGAACTACTAGGCCGGCAGGTTTATTCACTACTAATAATGAATCATCTTCGTACACGATATCCAGTGGAATGTTCTCAGGTATAATTATATTCTCGAATGGTGGTTGTTTCATCAACACACGCACTACATCATTTGCCTTCACTTTATGGTTAGACTTTACAGGCTCTTCATTCACGAATATATTACCATTCGCAGCAGCTTGTTGTATCTTATTACGAGTAGCATTCTCTACTAAATTCATAAGGAACTTATCTACTCGTAAAGGTGCTTGTCCTTTACCTGCTTCAAATCTATGATGTTCAAATAACTCATTTTCTAAGTCATCGAACATCTCTACATTATCTTCTTGCATTAATCTTATTTAAATCTTTTTAAAAATCAAACTCATTATAGCTATTAGAGCTACTATTAGAATCATCTACTGCTGGAGCTTCATCAAGTTCTTCTTCTGACATTCCAGCTTTACCATCACCTAGTACGAAGTCTATTCTAGAGTCCTTTGCTACTTTATCACCTTCGTTTAAAGCTCTACCATTCTGGTACACTTTTAATACAACATCCTTGCCAATAAAAGTTTGGTACGAAATAGTCCCTTCTTTTAATCCTAGTGCCTGAATAGTAGATAATGCCTGACGATGTGTCAACTCTTCTAGTCTAGGTAACTTCACACTACCATAACCAGAAGCATTTATCTTTACATATATTTTTCTATTTGTCTTAACTCCTGTCTTAGGAGCAGGATCTTGTTCAATAATACTCAATGGAGGAAAATCCTTATCGTAGTCCAATGTATCCAAGATCACCATATCTAAATCGTTCTTCTGTAACAACTGTATTGCTTGGTCTGTATCCAATTTTATCAAGTTAGGAACCTCTATCTTTTCTCCGTGATTAGTAGTGTGTGCTAACCATTTAAGCGTTAAAAATACACTTAATATCACGATAATAAGTGCCGCAGCTAGAGAGACGAAAAAAGGTTTACTTTTTAAAAAATCAGTTAATTTCATATCTATTAATTTTGAGCAAAGATATAAAATCGAAAACATTTTTTGTTTCTATGTTTTATTATAAATTTGTTTTAAACAAATACAACGTACCAAAACGTAGTAAAGTATTAAAATTTAGCTCTATATGAAGCACGCAGCAGTAATAATGGGAGGATATTCTAGTGAGTATAAAATCTCATTAAATAGTGGTAAAGTAGTATGTAATACACTTGACCGTTCTAAGTACATCCCTTACCCTATCCATATATTTGAAGATAAATGGGTATATGTAGATGAAAACAATGAAGAGTTCGCTATCGATAAAAATGATTTCTCTGTACAATACAAAGGAAACAAAATAACTTTTGATGTCGTATTTAATGCAATACACGGTACTCCAGGTGAAGATGGACTAATGCAAGCTTACTTTGCATTAATTAATATGCCTCACACTTCTTGTGATTATTACCAAGCAGCACTTACAATGAACAAAAGAGATATGCTATCTGTATTAAAACCTTTTGGGATCAAGACAGCTATTTCATATTACTTAAACCAAGGTGATGTTATCAATACTGAAGAGATTATTCAACGTGTAGGATTACCTTGTTTCGTAAAGCCAAACCGCTCAGGTTCTAGCTTTGGAATCTCTAAAGCAAAATCTACTGAAGAACTTCTTACTGCTATAGAAGTAGCTTATAAAGAAGACAATGAGATTATTATCGAAAGCTTCTTAAACGGAACAGAAGTATCTGTAGGTGTGATTAATTACAAAGGAGAAATCAAAGTATTACCGATGACAGAAATAGTATCTGAGAATGACTTCTTTGATTACGAAGCAAAATACTTAGGTAAGTCTCAAGAGATTACTCCTGCTAGAATAGACGACACCTCTAGAGATGCCATAGCTGAAATAGCAGCTAGAATCTACAGAATACTTAATATGTCAGGATTCTCACGCAGTGAGTTTATCATCGTAGATGGTGTACCATTCTTATTAGAGATGAATACAGTACCTGGACTGACAAATGAAAGTATCTTACCCCAACAGTCAAAAGCAGCTGATATCCCATTAGCAGATTTGTTTGACAATGCAATTGTTTTAGCTTTACAGAAGCAAACTAAATAATACAGAATTATGAGAAGAGCAGTCTTACCAGGTTCTTTTGATCCTATTACTAACGGACACTGTGATATAATAAGAAGAGCTATCCCATTATTCGACGAAATCATCGTCGCTATTGGTGTTAACTCTGATAAGAAATATATGTTCACTCTAGAAGAGAGAAAGAAGTTTATCGAAGATACTTTTAAAGACGAACCGAAGATTAAAGTGGCTACATATGAAGGATTGACTACTGACTTCTGCTTTAAAGTAGATGCACAGTTTATCCTAAGAGGACTACGAAATCCTGCGGACTTTGAGTTTGAGAAGGCAATAGCACATACTAATCGCTTTTTAACCAAGTTAGAGACTGTATTCTTACTTACCGCGGCTAGTACTTCATTTATTAGTTCAAGTATCGTTAGAGACGTTATACGCAACAAAGGTGACTATTCTAAATTAGTCCCTCCTACAGTAAAATTATAACCTAAAATATCAAAAAAAGCCTATCTACTTTAAAGTAGATAGGCTTTTTTGATTTATAAATCTGTGGTCATTCAAGTTTATTGCACAATACCTGCAGATTACTTGATGTTTACTGCCCAGACAAGTCCTTTTCAGCAAGAATACCTCTAGTATTGGGCAAGTATACTTCTATATAATTGAAAACGGATTGATTATATCGATTATATACTCTAATCTAAAATACCCAACTCATCTACTAGCAATTTAATATTCTCATAAGA
>JBOFGJ010000158.1:0-1053 GCA_051649065.1 Flavobacterium sp.
CAGGCAAAGCCATATTGACAATAAAATAATCCAACGGAGACAAAAAAGCTCCTATCACTAAATAGCGGAGAATACTCCATCTATTCTTATATGCACTCATAAAGTTATTTTTATTTACTTTGCAAAGTAAACACCCTAGATACAAATTATTTTGTACTTTAAAAGGTTTTCACAGTATGCCTTATGACACAGAAAAACAACTTTGATCCTATCGTTATCAATGAGATTAACCTAGTAGAAGGTACTTTGACTATACAGCCAAAAGCCCACTTGACTATAGTCTATATACAAAAAGGCAAAGGCATAAGCATATATGATGACCATAAAGTACCTTTTAAGAAAGGAAAGCTCTTTGTCATCCCTTTTGACACTAAATACACTTTTGAGAGCAAAGACTGCTCCTTGCTTATTATTGAATGCCCACAGTCTTTTATCACACAGATACGCACTGAGGCTGACCGCATCGAGACTTGTGATAATATCAATAAATTGACGTATATCACACATAACTATCACTCTAAGGCAGGATGTGTGTTTAACGATGAACTAGACGGAGTATTTGCAGAACAGCTACTACACAATATCCTAAGAGAACATCATAACAATGCTCAAGATTACTTGATCATCAGACAGTGTATCTCTATCCTCCTTAATCTAGTCGCTCGCAACCTGATCCAGCATGATTATGAACAGATTAATGAAAACAGAAAGGCTCAGGATATCATGAAGATTATTACCTATATACAGAAACATATAAGTCAGAAACAGAGATTATCTTTAGATACCTTAGCTACAGAGTTCAGTCTGTCTAAAAACTACTTAGGAGAGTACTTTAAAAAACAAACTGGTGTATCTCTACAAGATTACATCTTAGATTATAAACTTAAACTAGTCGAAACTAGACTAAAATACAGCGCTGTACGCTTAAAAGAAATAGCCTTTGAACTAGGCTTTAACGACGAGAGTCATCTGTCTAAACTCTTTAAAAAGTATAAACAGATGACTCCCTCTCAGTATAGAGCATTACACCAAAAACTGTAGTTTCTCTACCAT
>JBOFGJ010000159.1:0-1050 GCA_051649065.1 Flavobacterium sp.
ATCACAGCGACTGCACCTAATCCACTAATCGTGAGTTTGATTGTAGCAGGAACAGCTACTGGTGTGACCATAACATGGGGAATGTGGGCATTAGCCGCTTTAGTGCCTGCTTTAGTAGCACTATTAGTTATGCCTTTAGTTATATATATGATCTATCCACCCGAAATTAAGAAGACTCCAGATGCTCCTAAGTTTGCAAAAGCACAACTAGAAGAATTAGGACCTATCTCTAAGCCTGAATATATCACGATGGGAGTATTCTCTATCTTGTTATTCTTATGGGCAGGTGTACCCGCTATGATCTTCGGAGATGAGTTCGCTGTACAACCTACAGCTGCAGCTTTCTTAGGTTTAGCTATTCTGATTATCACAGGAGTGCTAACATGGGATGATATTCTTAAGAATACAGGAGCATGGGATACTATTGTATGGTTTGCTGCTTTAGTTATGATGGCAGGTTTCTTAGGTAAGCTTGGTCTAGTAGGTTGGTTAGCGACTACAGTAGGTACAGGTATAGCAGGATTGGGATTATCGTGGATACCAGCTACTATATTACTGTTGTTAGTATATGTTTATTCGCATTATTTCTTTGCGAGTACTACAGCGCATATTACTGCTATGTATGGAGCTTTCTTTGCAGCAGGATTAGCCTTGGGAGCACCAGTTATGCTATGGGCACTATTACTTGGTTTTTCATCATCTATTATGATGTCATTGACACATTATGGTACAGGTACAGCACCTATTATATTTGGATCAGGCTATACAACATTAGGAGAATGGTGGAAAGTCGGCTTTGTAATGAGTGTTGTCAACTTAATCATCTTTATTGTTATAGGTGGACTATGGTGGAGCGTACTTGGATATTGGTAAACAATAATCAATAATTATATAAACCCAGAATCAGCATTAGCCAAATACTACAAAGAAATTCTACTTTATAGTTCTTTCATTAGTTCTATAATCATACTATAGCTGAAATCACTAATTCAGACCTATCTTGTATAATAGCTTTTCGCTTATCTGTCTATCGCTGATTCTGGGTAAATA
>JBOFGJ010000160.1:0-1350 GCA_051649065.1 Flavobacterium sp.
ACTCCCTAAAAATATGATACACATACGCCCAGCCATATTAGAGGATATACCTCAACTACAACTGCTTTATCAAAAGCAGTTCGTAGTCATGCAAGAGTACCAACCAGAGTACTTTAAAGCAGACCTACCAGCTATTGACTTCTTAGAAGAAACAATACAGTCAGACGAATGGGATTTCTTAGTCGCTGTAGATAAAGATCAACTTATCGGTATGGTAGCACTGTTTATAGAGCATACTCTACCCTACGAATGCTTTGTACAACACAGATACCTCAACTTTGCAGATATCTATGTAGAACCAGCATACAGAAATTTAGGCATCGGCAAGCAACTTATAGACGCTGTCAAACAATGGGCAAAAGACAAAAAGGTAGATTATATAGAGCTTTTGGTAGTGGAACAAAACAAACGTGCTTATGACCTCTACCTTAAAGAACATTTCGAACCTGTACACACAGTGATGAGGTATAAGATTTAATACAAACCCCGTGTAACATATCAGTTACACGGGGTTATTTTATTCTTTCAATGCTTTTACAATTCCGAAACTCAGCAATAAGGCGATTAATACTCTCTAACTTACTTATTAATGACCAGTGTTATACGTTGATCCTAAAAAAAAGAAAAAACACAAAATCATTATACCTCCCACTTCTCCTTTAGCAGCTCTTGAAGTTGTGTAATTTCTTCAGCATACATCGTTTTCTTACGCGTACCGAAGTATAATGTATTCTCCAAAGGTGTTGCACCTTCCCATACCACTTTTATCTTTTTGGACTGAATAGCATCTGCACATAAAAAGTCAGGCACTACAGCCACTCCACTTCCATTACTTAAACAGCGTACGATAGAACTAATATTAGGCACAATATAGTTTGGGCTAAAGTCAGGGTGTTGTTTAAAGTGTGTTAACCAAAAGTTCTTTAGGTGCTCCATATCCGCAGCTGTACTATACCATAAGAGCTGTTTTAATAAATTACCTGCCTCTTTGACTTTACCATTGCTTAATAGCTTCTCTATTTCCTCCGTATTAGTATCACAACCAGCTATTAGTACTAAGCGTTCTTTAGAGAAAGCATTGTACTCTAAGTTAGGTTGGTTCCCTTTTTGAGGAGTTATAATTAAGTCCAATAATCCATTGTCTAAATCCTGCTGCATCTGAGGGTACTCGCCAAACTTGATAATTAAGTTAAAAGGCAAAGTAGCGATATGCTCTTCTAAAGTATATTGAAAAGTCTCAAAACACATTCCCACACTAATCGTAGTACGCTCTTCTTGTGCGCGTTTATGAAAGTGTTGTTCTGCTACTTCCATACGATTAAGAGGTTCTAATATACAATTGTACAATAT
>JBOFGJ010000161.1:0-1889 GCA_051649065.1 Flavobacterium sp.
AGAAATTTGCCAAATAATCGATTTATTCTCTTTCAAAAACTCTTGATTAACATCTTGTTGCCATTCTATAGAAGGAGTATTGATTACTGTAGAAGCCCATTTTTCAGCATTTACCCAATTTCCTTTATACAATTCTACACGTGCTAATAAAGCTTGCGCAGTTACTTGATTAGGACGATTACGTTGTAGTGTTATTTGCGAAGATAATAGCTGTATAGCTACTTCTAAATCTTGTGTAATTTGTTCATACACTTTTGTTTTTTCTAAACGAGAAACGCTTTTGTTCAACTCATAATTCGTTGTTTTTATATAAGGAATATCGCCATAGGTATTCACTAAATAAAAATGGAGCAATGCTCTCACAAAAAGCGCTTCACCTATAAAACCATTTTTATCTGGTGTAGATAAGCCTTTACTATTTTGACAACCTTCTATAATAGCATTTGCCATATAAATCTGATAATAGGTTTGCGACCAATATTGTAGTACAGTGGCGCTATTTGCCTGTAATGTATTATTATATAAATTTTGAGATTCTACTTGATTGATTTGATACGAATCCAATTCATCGGTATATAGACCAATAGAAACAGGAAAAGCACTCATTTGCCCACTTACAAAACCTTTTTCTCTCATATCTGCATATAGGTTAATAAGCGCAGCATTTGTTGTCTTTTTATCAGTAAAAACCAACTCACTATTGTATTGAGAAGTAGGAACATCAACATCCAAAAAGTCATTGCATCTAAAGAATAAGACGCTTATAACGACAGTTAAACTTAACGTATATATATTTTTCATTGTGCTAAATTTTATTATTCTTATCAGACTAAAAGTTTAATTTCATTCCCATTACGATGGTGCGAAGAGGAGGGAGAAATCGGTTGTACTTAAATTCGGGATCACCACCTTTATAAGGCGTTATAGTAAATAGATTTTGACCTTGTAGAAAGATTTGAGGTTTCAAGAAATGATCTTTTAAAGGAATATCATAGGTAATCGAAATGTTTTTCAATCGGATGTAAGAAGCATCCACAATAGAAAGCGTACTACTTCGCATTAAATTATAATTAGCCGCTATTTGAGAATTTTTAGTACTATATGGTTGCATAGGTATACCATAGTCTACTAACTGATTGGTCATTGTGCCCGCTATTGCTGTAGGCAAATACAATTGTCGTTCTTGTTTTACGAACTGAAATAATACATCTAAACTCAACTGTTTGTACCGAATCTGATTGGCGACACCACCATAATAAGAGGGATTAAGATCAGTGAGTACAACTCGATCTTTCAGAGAAGTTATTTTACCATCTCCATCATAATCATAAAATTCATATTGATTATTTGTAGGATTTATACCTGTGTATTGATAAAGTTTGATGCTGTTAATAGATCGACCGATAACATAAGTATTGGCGTAAGCAGAGCTTTCAAGGTCTGGATATGATAGTAACTTGTTCCGATTAAAAGATAAATTAACCTCTGTTGTCCACTTCCAATTATTAGTCGTTATATTTTTGGAACCTAGTGTAAATTCCCATCCTTTATTTTCTACTGTTGCAGGTAAATTTCCAGAAAAAGAAGAAAAACCAGTTGTAGTAGGTAGAGCAATTCCGACCAATTGATTTCCTGATTTGTTTTGATAATAAGCCATAGAAAAATTAAGA
This sequence comes from Flavobacterium sp., assembly GCA_051649065.1. Lineage (GTDB taxonomy): Bacteria > Bacteroidota > Bacteroidia > Flavobacteriales > Flavobacteriaceae > Flavobacterium. The sequence continues at coordinate 1,671 of JBOFGJ010000161.1, forward strand.
CGATCATGTAGAAAACCTAATTCTAATGCTACTTCTAATTTACGATTTGTCTCCCAATGATAATTGGGATTATACAACCGAATAGGGCTTAAACCAACTGTCCCATTATATGGATTGGATGTTGTTTGATAGTTATCTAAATATTGATAATCTCCAATATTATCACTTCCTGTAATTCCATAACTACCACGTAATTTCCCAAAACTCAACCATCTATTG
>JBOFGJ010000162.1:0-1345 GCA_051649065.1 Flavobacterium sp.
GTATTACTGTCGATAAGAAGTCTGGTGTAGCGAAGTTAGATGATAATGTGAATGCCACTATTATCGACTTACCTGGTACATATAGTATTAATGCGAGTTCTGAGGATGAGCGTATCGTATTAGATTTATTGTTCGATCCTACGAACGAAGACTTTCTTGATGTAGCTATTGTTGTAGCAGATATAGAAAACCTTAAACGAAACTTACTGCTTTTTACTCAAGTCAAAGAACTTGGTGTTCCTACTATATTAGCTGTTAATATGGCTGATAATATGGAGGAGAAGGGTATTAGCATTAAGATAGCTGAATTAGAACAAAAACTAAAGACAAAAGTTGTTCTTATCAGTGCAAAAAAGAAACTTGGGATACAAGAGTTAAAGCAGGCTGTACTTAATTATAAAGATCATTCGATAGAACCTTGTCTTAATGCTACAGCTGTAGACACAGAGTTTTTTAGTAAACTTGCCTTGACATTCTCTAACCTTTCTGTTTTTAAACTGTGGATGATCTATTCTCAGGATATCAAGATAGGCAATATTGGGAAGAAAGAAATAGAAGCAAAGGGAATTCACTTAGAAGAAAGTGAAATCAAAAAACTTCAACATAAAAAAACAATCAAGCGTTATCAGTTTATCAACGATACATTGAAAGAAACATATTCTAGAGATGTGAATAAGGCAACTGATGTGCGTAGTAAAGTAGATAGAATCCTTACACATAAAGTATGGGGTTACCTTATCTTCTTTGGTATTATGACATTAGTATTCCAAGCTATATTTGAGTGGTCTAGTATCCCGATGGATTGGATAGATGAGCAGTTCGCTAATCTGAGTACATGGGTACACGCTACGATGGAACCTGGAAAACTGACTGATCTTATCGCTGATGGTATCGTACCTGGTATAGGAGGGGTAATGCCATTCATACCACAGATCGCTATCTTATTTATGTTTATTTCTATCCTTGAGGAGACAGGATATATGAGTAGAGTGGTATTCTTAATGGATAAACTTATGCGTCCTTTCGGATTAAGTGGTAAGTCTGTTGTGCCGCTTATCTCTGGTAATGCGTGTGCTATCCCTGCGATTATGTCTGCTCGTAATATCGAGAACCCTAAAGAGAGATTAATTACCATACTTGTAACGCCATTCACGACATGTTCTGCGCGTATACCAGTATATATTATTATCATAGCTTTAGTAATTCCTGATACACGTATCTTTGGATTCTTAAGTATTCAAGGGTTAACATTGACATTGTTCTACTTTATTGGGTTCTTAGCGGCTTTGTTGTCATCTTGGGCACTGAACAAATATATTAAGAGCGAACGCAAATCTTACTTTGT
>JBOFGJ010000163.1:0-5480 GCA_051649065.1 Flavobacterium sp.
TAACTTGATATTGCGATTTTACTTTATTTATTGGATAGGTGATACATTGCTCATTTACTTAAAAGTAGAGAGAAAGTGGCTTGTTTTACATAACCTAGTAAGTTAGCTATATAGGATAAAAAACAAAAGCGACTCAACATTTTTATGTTGAGTCGCTTTTACTATATAAATGTAATAATTGATTTGAAGTAATTAGTCAGTACTATTTTTCTCTTTAAGTAAGTAACACCCTAAATACAACAGATGGCAGGCAAGTAAAGAATAAGCCGTTAGTGTCATGATATCTGCAGGAATTAGATTTGTCACAGCAGATATTATAAAGGTTAATAGTAACTGTAATGTACCTAGTAGAGCTGACGCAGATCCACTATTAGTAGTGAACGGGGCTAGTGCTAATTTAGTTGTTGTTGGGAATAGTACTCCTAGTGTTAGCACGATAAAGAACAACGGAACTAATAAAGCCTCGATAGGTTCTTTTAAGATGCACATTACTAAAAAGGCTACCGTCCATGCGATACCAAAGTAGACAGTGTACTTAACGATTTGCTCTACACTCCACCAGCGAGATAACACAGAGTTGGCTAACCATGCACCAAGGATTAATCCAATAGCGTTAAAGGCAAATATACCACTAAACATATCTGAAGACATTCCTCCATATTCCATAATCAAGTAAGGAGCATTAGCTAGGTATATCATCAGGATGCTGTAGGTTAAACTTCCAATAAGCGTATACTTGACAAAGACATTGTTTTTGACAATCTCTTTGAAGTCAGCCATTAGATTAACATCTCTTTTTTCTGTCACAATTCGCGTTTCAGGCAGGAAGAAGATAACAGCTAATAAGCAGATTATCCCAAGTACCACTAGTGTTACGAATGTAGATTGCCATACGAAATGACTAATTAGAAAGTTACCTGCTATAGGTCCTACGATAGGTGCTACTCCTGCAATGATGGCTAATAGAGAGAATACATTCATACTCTGGTCAGCAGAGTAGTACTCATTCACTACAGCACGAGCGATAACTACTCCCGCACATCCTGCAAAGGCTTGGAAGAAGCGAGCTGCCCAGAATTGTTCTATCGTCTCCGCATAGATACAAGCGACAGAGGCTAGGGTAAAGATGATTAATGAGGCAATAGTCGGAAGCTTACGACCGTAGCGATCAGAGATAATTCCCCAAAATAGTTGCCCTGCTGCGAACCCTCCTAAAAAGAAAGAAAGGGATAACTGTACATTTTTAAGGTCGGTATTAAAGGTCTGTGAGATCTTTAAGAATCCTGGTAAGTATAAATCTATACTGAAAGGCTCTAGAGCAGATAGTAATGATAGAATAATCACGACTATAAACTGAGTTTTTGTTAACTTATTCATATCGATGTTTTGATGGGGGCAAAAGTAATCTTGTCTGTTTACTTATACCTTGGCAAAACAAGTACTCTTATTGGACTTTTTTCACATTTAAGGATTATCTCTAAAAGTCAATGGCGCTACTCCTGTACTTTTCTTAAAGAAGCGATTGAAATAGTTGACTTCACTAAAGCCTAGTTCTGCCGAAATCTCTTGGATATTCAGATTAGAGTATCCGATTAATCTTTTAGCTTCGAGCAGGAGTCTATTGTGAATGTGCTGATTTAGCGTATAGTCAGTCGCTTTTACTACCAGTTCATTCATGCGTTTAACAGACAGGGCTATTTTATCTGCATAGAAGGCAGTAGGGTAGTGTGCTGTATAGTGCTCTTCTACGAGCTCAAGTAACTTTAGCACACGTGTATCCATAAGAGGATTGTCTTGAGAGAGCTCTTTTAGATCTTGGATGTGGGTAATGTATAAGTTGAGGTATTTCTCTAATACATAGGTGCGTTTAGAGGTGTCCCACTCTTGTCTAAACAGGAACATTAAAGCCTCAAAGATAGTTTTTTTATCCTCAGACAGTTCGAACCACAATGGAGGGTGTAGGCGAAACTTATGTTCCTTAAATTCTTTTGCGAGAATACGGTTAAAGAAGTCCTTATTCACAGAGATAAAGTAACCTTTAACGCCGTTAGGATTGATATTGTGCATCTGCCCTGGATAGATTACCCATATCTGATTATCAGCAATGTGATAAGACTCGAAGTCAACCTTCTGATAGGTATCATTCGTTTGGGTAAACCAATAGATTTGATAGAAGTTGCATTGATAGTGATAGTCAAAGTTGAATAGCTCTATATTATCTTCAAGTCTGAAGAATTCTATAGGGACATCTTTATCAAATTGTTGGGCTTTAATTACCTTGTGTTTAGGCATTGCTCGTTGATTAGGGATATTTTTAATGAGAGTGTAAAGGTAGTGTTTTTTGCTTGGTTTAAATGTTTGATAATAAAGAAACGAATTGTATTTAATTGTGTTAATAATGTGATAAGTGTGTGTTAACTTATTTAATACTAGCTCTATAACTCTGTTTTCTTGTTTAGATTTGAAATAGAATTAAACAAAAGGTTATTCAAGTTTATGTCTTTAATAATTTAGTTATAAATAAACCTATAGGTTGATATTATGAAAATAGTTAATATATTTGCATATCGGTTATTTGCCTTTCATTATGAAGGAGAGGAATTTAATGAGTATGATCGATTATTAGATTTATGGGGAAATATAGGGTATTTATACGAATTCTTAAAACTGAATAAACAAGATATTCCTAGAGGACGAAGTTTAGAAGATATAGTCATAGAAATAAGTGAAGATGCAGATTTTATAGATAGCACTTTAGTGAAGATGATAGATGAAGTAGATAAGAGTTTGTCACATTTTTTTAAACCTTTGCATAATTTGGAGAGTGGTGTTAAAGTACTTTCTTTACAAAAAGGTAAGACACACTGTCTAAGAATGTATGCTATCAAGATAGATATAGACACTTTTATCATTACAGGAGGAACTATAAAGCTACCTCTACAGCATTTGATGAAAGATAGATCACATACTACAACAGAAATACAAAAACTATATAAGGCAAAGGCTTATTTAAATGCTGAAAATGTTTTTGATGAGGATTCTTTTTTTGAACTCTTAAATGAAAAATAAAATGACTAATAAAGAGAAGTTTTTAGCGCTAGTTTCACCAGAAGAAACTAATACAGTAGAGCGTGCCAAAGCACGTGTCGCTAATAAAGAGTTGTATAAGGTATCACAAAAAATAGCGTTACATATATTAAATCGGTTGACAATATTAGGATGGAAGCAGAAGGATCTAGCAGAGAAGATGGCTGTTACCCCTCAGCAAGTGAGTAAATGGGTAAAAGGGAATGAGAACTTTACGATTGATACACTGATTAAACTTAGTCAGGTATTAGGATTTAATTTATTTGAGATACCTTCTTTTGAGAGTAATAATGTTGAGGTAAATGAAGTTAGTAATGGTAAGAGAAATTCAAAAAGAACAAGTAAAGTAATAGATTAAAAATTCAGAGTAAATATTATTAAATCCAGAGCTTCTAAATTCTCTGATTTGATTTTGAGATAAAGTATTATAGAATGAATATATAAAACAAAAGGCTAATGCATTTCTACGCATTAGCCTTTTAAATTTATGATAATAAGTCTGTTACCTGTTCCCAAGCGAAGCGACTTCCTGTTCTCTTCTAACTACTCTATTACACATTGGAAGTTGAGATCTCCTTCATTTGATTTGATAACAAAGCGTGTGTTATTAGCAATGCATTGTTCTATAGAATACTCTTGACTAAATCGAAGCTCTTTATTAAAGTGCATATCAACTACTGAGATGTTATTAGGAGCTGTTTCGGATGCTTTTAAGGCATCGATAACCCATTCTAGGTATTTGATGTTAGTCACGTGATTTACCATATCTAAATCAGAGTATCTTACTTTATCAGTAATTAAATGAGTTGTTTCAGGTTTCTTTTCAAAAGTAGTAAACTCTCCTTTAATGCTTTTTTTGTCTCCATGTTTAATAAAGTGGTCATGAGGGATAGCCATCATCTCTGGACGACGTCTCACAGTATTCATAATTACCCACATCGAACTAGCACTTGCGACAAGCTCTCCATTACAGTGTACTTCGAAGTTGCGCACTGAGCGAATACCATCTAATGTCTCTATCCAGGTAGAAACATCGATGCGATCTTGCCACTTAGGCATTTTGTCTATCTCAACTCTAAACTTATAAACTACCCATGACTGATTTACTTCTTGCAAATCCCAAAAGCTTATACCTCCTAGAACAGCGTGATTAGAAGATGCCATCTGTATCATCTTACATAGGTCTACTGTCTTTAACTGCGCATTGATATCGCAGTCAAAGTAATCAACATCGAAGCTCTGTGTGAATATGGAAGTAAAGTTTGGTGATATAGGCATGTTTTTTGTTTTTTTGTGATGTCGTGATATCGTGATGTTGTGATGTTGTGATATCGTGATATCGTGATGTTGTTCCCCCCCGTTTTCCGTTCCCGTTTTCCGTTTTCCGTTCCCGTTCCCCGTTTTCCGTTCCCTGTTCCCCGTTTTCCGTTCCCTATTCAGCTATAATTTTTTCTATAGACTGAGTAATCTTATCAGCATCAGTAAGGTAGTCAAACCACATCACATCTGGTGTACGTTTAAACCAAGTGATCTGACGTTTAGCGAAACGGCGTGTGTTTTTCTTTATTTCTTCTAAGGCAAAGTCAAGTGTAAACTCTTTGTCAAAGTACGAAAATAACTCTCGATAACCAACAGTCTGTAATGCATTGTTATTACGGTGTGGGTATAAGGCTTCTGCTTCTTGTAGTAGCCCTTTATCCATCATAATATCCACACGCATATTGATGCGCTCGTACATCTTCTCTCTATCTGCTTCTAATCCGATAACGATAGGGGTGAAGTTGCGTGAGTGTTGTTTGATATTTAAGAAACTCGAATAAGGCTTACCTGTACCAACACAAATCTCAAGGGCTCTAGTAACTCTCTGTGGGTTGTCTATCGCTACTTTCTCATAGTGGATAGGGTCTAGCTCCTTTAGCATATTTTGCAAGTAAGGAAGGCCTTTTTCTTCTAAGTCTTTATTAAGTTGTTCTCTGATGCTTGGATCCACATCAGGGAAGTCATCTAAGCCATTTAAAATAGCATTGACAAATAACCCTGACCCGCCGACCATTACTTGTACAGGATTCTCTTTAAAGAGTTGGTCTAGCTTAGTTAGTGCATCTCTCTCGAAGTCTCCTACTGAGTAGGTATCGTGGATACTGATATTCTGAATAAAGTGATGTGGAGCTGCTGCTAGTTCTTCAGCAGAAGGTACAGCTGTTCCGATAGCCATTTCTTTGTAGAACTGGCGACTATCACATGATATTATATTTGTGTTGAAATGTTGTGCTATTTTGATTCCCAAAGCTGTTTTACCAATAGCAGTTGGCCCAATCACAACGATAAGATAATTGTTATTTTTCGTAGACATCTCCTAATTTTTGACCGCAGTTATAGCAGTAGTTTGCATC
>JBOFGJ010000164.1:0-1286 GCA_051649065.1 Flavobacterium sp.
ATTAATTGGTTCTTCTGAATTTATTAGAGGAGAATATAGATATTGTTTATGGCTTGAGGATGAAGATTTGAGTTTGCTTAAAGATAATGCTATAGTTCAACAACGAATTCAAAAAACTGAATCACATCGCTTATCAAGCAAAGATGAAGGAACCAAATTGTTGGCTTTGAGATCACATCAATTTAGAGATAGAAATATCGCAAGTAATACATCAATTTTGGTTCCAAGAGTGTCGTCAGAAAGAAGAGATTATATTCCTATGGGAATAATGGATAAAACATTTGTTATTTTGGATTCAGCGATGGCTATTTACGATGCTAAACCATATATGTTAAGTGTGTTACATTCTAAAATACACATGGTATGGGTAGATACTATAGGAGGGAAGTTAAAAACAGATTATCGCTATTCTGCGAAGCTGTGCTACAACACTTTCCCCTTCCCAAAAATAACAAAAGCAAAAGAACAAGAGTTAGAAGAATGTGCATATCGCATTTTAGAGGTGAGAGAGCGTTATCCAGAAAAGACCTTGGCACAACTATATGATCCTGGTAAGATGCCTGCGGATTTAAAAGAAGCACATCAGCAGAATGATATAGCAGTAGAATCGTGCTATAGAGAGAAACCGTTTGCCTCTGACGAAGAGCGCTTAGAGTATCTGTTTAAGCTGTATGAGAAGATGATTAAAGACGAAAAGAAAAAGAAATAAAATACTATGACCAACCCTACTAACACTATAAAAATACCTAATGACTCTATTATAACGGAATTTAAAGAACACCTTGACTTAGAGTTTAACCAGCGCATATTATTTACTGCTCCTTTTGGGGCAGGGAAGTCAACGTTTATAGATGACTTTAAAACAGCGCATAAAGACGAATATCGCTTTATAAGACTATACCCAGTGAACTATGCTGTATCAGCTAATGAGGATATATTTGAGCTAATTAAGTTTGATATTCTATATGAGCTGATGGCACATCATAATAAAGAAATAGCTTTAGTAAAAGAAGACTTTGACTTTTGGTTGCGTATGTCGATGTTTATGCAGAATAAGGCAGATTTAATGCCTTTGTTTTTATTTGTTTTATCACAACAAGAAAAAATAGGTAAAAGCGCAGCAGTCTTTATTGGTGCTGTAGAAAAAATATTGACACCTCTTAAAAAAGGGTTTAAAGAATATAGTGAGCAAATTAAGATAGATGAATTAGCTGATATTACGAAGTTTTTAAGCTCTTTTAAAGATAAGAAAGGCAATCCTTATGAAAAGGATGCGACTTCACAGT
>JBOFGJ010000165.1:0-1534 GCA_051649065.1 Flavobacterium sp.
ATGAAATCTTGGCTACTGAGGAGTAAGTATGAGCAACGACTTCTTGGGTATGAGTGATGCGGACTTCATGGATGCTGCACCTGTTAATGAGGATGTAGTTGGAGAGGTTCATGAAGAAGAGGTTGAACAGGAAGTAGAAGAGGTTCAGGACGAACCAATTGAAGAACAGGATGATGTAGAAGATGTAGAAGATGAAGAAGAGTCTTCTGAAGAAGCTGACGATGATGTGGAGGAAACTCCCCAAGTAGATGAAGATTACAAACGTATCCTGCAACCATTTAAAGCTAATGGTACTGAAGTACAGGTACGTAATGTTGATGAAGCTATTCAGTTAATGCAGATGGGTGCTAACTACACCAAGAAGATGCAAGCTTTACAACCTAATCTTAAAGTGCTAAAAACCCTAGAAAAACAAGGTCTATTAGATGAAGCTAAACTAAATTATCTAATTGACCTGAGTAAAGGTGACCCAAAGGCTGTAGCTAAACTTGTAAAAGAAGCTAATCCAGATTGGGCACATGTAGATGAAAATGAAGAATACGTACCACAGAATCACCAAGTTTCAGATACCGCTATACAGCTTGAACAGGTACTCGACCGAGTAGAGAGCACACCTACTGGAGCTAAATGTATTGATGTTATTGGAAACCACTGGGATGACGGTAGCAAAGCTATCCTAACTAAAGAACCAGCATTGATTGCTCAACTTAACGAACAAATGCAATTAGGCATCTTCGATATGATTCAGCAAGAAGTACAGCATGTACGAATGTTTGGTGGGTTAGCTGGTAAATCAGATTTTGAAGCTTATCGTATTGTAGGTGCACAGTTGTATAACGCAGGTAAATTGAATCCTCCTCAGCAGCAACCAGTAGCACGTACATCCGCTAAGACTCAGAATCCTGCACTCAACGATAAACGAAGAGCTGCAGCTACTCCTAGTAGTAAGAAGCAGGTGACTACCAAGAGTGATTATTCTCCCTTGGCTATGTCAGATGAAGAGTTTCTTAAAATCAATAATATCCATATATGAGGTAAGTAATCATGGCTCTCAACGATACTAAACAAATCCGTTATAACGACCCAGCTGGTGGTGTTAAGTCTGATGTAGATAAAGGCACCAATGGTCGTCAAATTAATACCGAGTTCTGGCATAAGAAGTCTTTGATTGAAGCAGCTAAAGAAACCTACTTTGGTGCTCTGGCTGATACCACCAATATGCCAAAATCGTTTGGCAAAAAGATTGCTATGTACCACTACCTGCCAATTCTGGATGATGCTAACCAGAACGACCAAGGTATTGATGCTAATGGTGCTACCTATGTAGGTGGTAACCTGTACGGTTCCTCTAAAGACGTAGGTGTCATTGCAGGTAAGATTCCTACCTTGGGTGAGACTGGTGGTCGTGCTAACCGTGTAGGTACTTCTCGTAAGACCATTGAAGGTACTATGCAGAAGGTTGGTTTCTTCACTGAGTTCTCTCGTGATGCACTGGACTTCGATACCGACAATGAGCTGTATGGTCATCTATCTC
>JBOFGJ010000166.1:0-1338 GCA_051649065.1 Flavobacterium sp.
CATAACTCATTGTAATTCAAATACCTGTGTATTTTCACACTAATGGGGCACTATTTTAAAATGTCTTCTGAAGTCAAGAAATATCTATCTTTATGCTAACCCCTTCAACACTTCTTCAACACTTCTTCAACATTACCCAACACTGTTCTGCTATAAGAGCCTTTCCTTAAAACATTTTTGTAGAACTCTTGAAGTACTTAATATTTTTGCCTTATCCCCACCTTTTGACTATAATCCTAACATTCTCTATAGCGCATAAAAAAACCCGAAACATATCGCCTCGGGTTCTTCTTTAGTATATATAAATTATTAGTAAGCTTACTTTTTAATAACTTTCGTTCTTATACGTTCTCCACCAACTTCCATATAAAAGAGATAAACTCCCTTAGTTAAGTCAGTCATATCTATAGTAGCCCTATTAGTTGCCCTGAATTTAACTCTCTTTACTAATCTATTACTAAGATCAAAAATCTCTACTTCTGAGAGTTTAAATATCTTATCCTTTTTTATTTCGATATTTACAATATCTTGAACTGGATTCGGCCATACTATTATATCCTTTGGATCCACTATAGCATTAGTCGAAAGCTCTTCTATGCCTTTAAATTCGTCATTACTAATCAACAAACTATAGTCTTGTCTCCCATATTTAAGTTGTCCTTTATGACTTACGACTACCTCATACTCCCCTGCTTCTGCATCATTTATTTCAATTCGCTCTAGATTATCCGCATCATTATCTCCTTTAAACGCTTCTAAACGGGCAAAATCTTTATTAAGGAACCATGGACTATACTCTACTCCATTTTTAAATACACGTATATCTAAATCATTTATCAACTTTTTAGTAAAATTATTCTCTTGCATCTCTTCATTATTAAATACCCCCTCTACATCTGTCCAACTCAAGGTTACTAATAACCTATTTGCCTTTTCATTTAAATTGAACTTATAAGAATACTGTTTATCATTTAATAAAGTACTTTCTTTTAATATAGCCTCCTTATCCTTTACATATTGCAGGTACTCTACCCCATTAGGAGCATTAACCATTCCCCAACCTACCATTTGGTTTGGTTTCATTTCTTTTAAGTATACAGCTGTGTGAGTCAATAATGCTCTTAATGTAGCGGAACGCAAAGGAAATTGAAATATATCTATAGCTTCCTGCTGCCATAACGTTAAAATAGCTGAAACACTAGGAGCTGCCATAGAAGTACCACTTGACACTTTATATAAGTCTGTAGATTCACTACTCCCATTACGAGAAACATTATATGCTGTAGAAACTACCAATACTCCAGGTGCAGCAATCTCAGGTTTTATTCTAAAATCATT
>JBOFGJ010000167.1:0-11656 GCA_051649065.1 Flavobacterium sp.
TAAGGATGGCGTTTATTTAGATAAATGGGTTCCTGAATGGAGAGAGTTGACCTATGTACAGCCTATAGTAGAACATAAATTTGCAAGAGAACGTGTGCTATCTGCTTTTAAGAAAGCCTTAGGGAATATATAATAATTATACTAGAAGAAAGATTTTTTGGTTGAGAGGGCGCTTATCTTGCATAATTGCTTTTCGTTTGTCTGTCTATCGCATATTTTGTGTTAAATGTTATATATTTAGTCTTTAATTTTAATGTGGCTCACAATAATTATGTTTAAGAGGTTATTATTATATAGTTTGATTTGTATTAGTTTTTTAAGGTGTACTAAGAAGGTTGATAATCAGATTAATATTAATGAGAATAGAGGAGGAATTGGGTACAAGAGCTTTTCGTTAAGTGATTCACTTTATAAGAGTGAACATAATCGTTTAACGAAACATATATTAACTTTCAGACATACACTTAATACTAATAGCGAAGTTGTTTTTTTAAATGAGCATGTAAATTCTCGTTCATTAAGACAAAGTTACTCAAATGCATTACAGAATAAAGATAACTTAGGTTTAGCAAATGCTAGTTTTAGACTAGGTGAATATTATCAATATAACATAATTGCAGATAGCAGTTATCTTTATTATAACAGGGCAACTCAATATTTTAGCCATCTTCGAGATACTTTAAAATTGCAACAGACTTATCTTTATTTAAGTATACTGTTAAGTGATAATAAGGTATATCCAGAAGCAGAGATTCAAGTAAAGAATGCTATTGCTCTTAATAATAAAAAGGATAATGTGTATAAGATTTATAGCCAGAAGTATGTGTTAGCTGGAGCAGAACTAGGTTTAGAGAAATATGACAAGGCAATTAAACTATTTCAAGAAGCGAATGAATTATTGAAATCTAAAGAAATAGAAGCCTATTTTAACGCATATCAGATTAGTTTAAATCGTATATCTATCAAGAATTACTTAGCTAAAATCTATATTTATAACAAAGAATATAGTGAAGCTGAGATAATGCTTAATTTAGCTTCAGAGGAGTTAGCTAATGTTAGAGAGGCGGATAAGAATCTATTCTATCCGTTAATTCTTAATAAGTTCGCTAAAGTAAGGCTCGCATCTAATGATTATAAATCTGCATTAGAATTAATACAGAAATCAAAAAGCATCAATACTATTTTTAATAATAATTATTCTATTAATAATGACAACCTTGTGTATGCGGAGTACTTCTTTAAGCAAGGGGATATAGCAGCAGGAATAGATGTACTAGATGATGTACTAGATTCGGCAAAGAAGAATAATGATTTAGATATACAAAGAAAAGCTTTAGAGTTACTAGTAATCTATGACAAAGCGAATTCGAAAGCGAATTTTGTTGCTTATCGCAAAGTAAATAGTCTTATTAGCAATGAGATGAATATGGTGCGAAGTAAGTTTGCACGTTTAAAATATGAATCAGACTCTTTAATTCATTCTAATAAAATATTAAAGGATCAGAAGGACTTAATCGTAATTGTGAGTATTCTTTTAATTTTGCTTTTTCTAGGGGTTTTGATTGTTGTCTTTTTTAGAAATAAGGCAAAAGAGATTTCTATGATTCAGATGTATCAAAAAGATACCGAAAAATATTATGATTCAATTATACATATCCAAAATAAAATAACCAAAACACAGGAGTTAGAGCGCAAGAAGTTTGCTAAAGAACTACATGACGGAGTATTGAATAAATTATTTGTAACTAGGTTCTCTCTGTTACAATTAGAACGAGATAATTTAGAGTTAACCAAAGAAGCTTTAGCTAATGAAGTGAAAGAGGTAGAGAGTTTTATTAGAAATAGTTCTCATACCTTATATAATGATGAAAAGTTTTTAGTGAGTGATTATAAGCAGCTTATAGAAGAATTAGTTATGCTGCAAAATAGAAATGTAACGACAACATTTACCTATACTATCGACCCTAAGTTAGATTTAGAGGTACTTAATCATCGTGTGAAGATAAATATTTATCGCATTTTACAAGAAGTGTTTCAGAATGTACAGAAATATGCTGATGCCAAGAAGTGTATATTAGAGTTTCAATATGTGTCTGAATCAGTATTCAAAGTCAGAGTATTAGACAATGGAAAAGGTTTTAATGTAAAAACAGTAAAGAGAGGCCTTGGATTAAAGAACATAGAAGATAGACTTTATCTTTTAGGTTCAAAGTTGATATTGAAAAGTAGAAAGGGAGTAGGGACGACTATTTCTTTTGAGATAATTTCTAATTAAAGTCTGTATAACATCCAGATATGAGGCTCATTATAGTGTCCTTTATTTAATTCTACATTGATTCTTAGAGGGCTTAAAGCTTTAGGTAATATATATTCGCCTGTTGTTTGGAATGTAAAGCCAGTCCATTCTTCCCATTGGGCTACACTTCCTTCTATTTGCATCGATCTAATACATGCCTTTGCTATTACAGCACCATTCTTTACATGTGTACGTATTCCTACATCATATGGCAATCCATAATTATTAATCCACTGTGCATAATTGGTTATATCTTGTAAGGGATAGAACTGTTTCATCTTAGGTCGTATAGGACTTATGATAGTAGTGAATTGTTGTTGAGTAGCTATGTTTTTTAACTGTTGTATGATGTATTGCTGTAAGTTACTTTGGCTATAGTCTTTATTTGTTTTTATTGACAAACAACATAAGGTGTTCGCTGTTAACCCTCTCTCTCCATCAGCGAAGGACTTCTCTAATGCCCATCTCCAACCATCATCTGATAGATTACTTATTTCGTTTTTAGTTAAATGTAAAGGGACACAGTTTACAACGGCAACTAATGTATTGTGATCAAAAATAAAGAATTGTTGAGAAGAAAAGTTTCTATAGATTAACTTCCAATAACGACTTTTAATACTGTCATATTGCAGATATTTAGGATTACCATCTAACTGATCTACTTTTTTTAGTAGTACTTCTATTTGTGGAGTTTGAATTGCATCATACTTTACAAAGTTAAATTCAGTTGTATTCATTTCTCTCTAAAAGATTATCTATATATGGGGTTGATAAATAAAGGTAGAAAGGTAATGCATTTATTGGTATAAATTTATATAAATTTTAATTACTGCTAACTCATTCACATTAAGTAGATATTAATGTAAGGTCTTTGGTAGCTTGTGTTTTACTTGTTTTTGGCTTGAAGTTTGTTTCTAAAGTTATAGGTGTTTATACAGGTATTAGCATTGTTTATTTAATTTATCTATTTTGATAATTTTTATCTATAGTTGTATTAGGTTAAAGTATGCTTATCATTCGTTATCAGTTATTTATATCTGTATGTTTGTAAAAGAAATAAGAAATAAACTAAAAACAAAGAATATGAAAGAACAAAAGTTAACTACAGCTTCAGGAAGACCTTATACAGATCATGAAGATTCATTAACAGCAGGAGCTAGAGGGCCTGTGTTATTAGAAGATTATATATTACATGAGAAATTAGCTCATTTTAACAGAGAACGTATTCCGGAGCGTATCGTTCACGCTAAGGGATCTGGAGCTTATGGAACATTCACAGTGACGAATGATATAACTAAATATACTAAAGCCAAATTATTTAGTGAAGTAGGTAAGCAGACTGACGTATTCTTGCGTTTCTCTACAGTAGGAGGGGAGAAGGGATCAGCAGATTCTGAGCGTGATCCACGAGGTTTTGCTGTAAAGTTTTACACAGAAGATGGTAACTGGGATTTAGTTGGTAATAATACACCTGTATTCTTTATTAAAGATGCTAAGAAATTTCCTGACTTCATCCACACACAAAAGAGACACCCTGGTACGAACTTAAAGTCAGCGACAATGGTTTGGGATTTTTGGTCTTTAAACCCTGAGAGTTTACATCAAGTATTGATCTTGATGTCAGATAGAGGTACTCCATTTGGATTTAGACATATGAATGGATATGGAAGTCACACATTCTCTATGATTAACAGTGATAATGAAAGAGTATTTGTAAAATTCCACTTTAAGACAGCACAAGGAATCAAGAATCTTACTGGGCCTGAAGCTGATCAGATGAGAGCTACAGATATGGACTATGCACAACGTGATCTTTATGAAAACATCTCGAATGGCAACTTCCCTAAGTGGAATCTTAATATTCAGGTGATGACAGAACAACAGGCTAAGGATGCTGTAGTAAATCCATTTGATGTTACTAAAGTATGGCCACATGCAGATTATCCATTAATCCCTGTAGGTGTATTAGAATTAAATAAAATGCCTCATAACTACTTCCAAGATGTAGAACAAGCTGCTTTTGCTCCTGCTCATATCGTGGATGGTATTGGATTCTCTCCTGATAAAATGTTACAAGGACGTATTCTTTCATATCCTGATGCACAGCGTTATAGATTAGGTACTAACTATGAACAAATACCTGTTAACCGATGCCCGTTTATGACTAATAATTATCAAAGAGATGGATATATGAGAACGGATGGTAATGGACAGGACGCTCCTAATTATTACCCTAATAGTTTTGATAATATCAAAGTAGATCAAAGTTATGCTGAGCCTGCTCAAGAGTTAAACAGTGTGATAGCGGATAGATTTGATAGAAATGGAGAAGGAGAGAATGATCACTTTAGCCAACCTGGTAAGTTATATGAGATCATGACTGCTGAAGAGAAAACAAATACAGTAGCTAATATCGTAGCATCTATGGGTGGTGTAGAAGGACCTAAACGCGATGAGATTATCGGAAGACAACTGTGCCACTGGTTTAGAGCGAATATGGAGTTAGGGATGAGAATCGCTCAAGGCCTAAACTTCGATGTAAGCAAACATATGAATTCATAATAGTTATTTATAATACCCCGAGAAGCCTCCTGCTATCAGTAGATAGTAGGGGCTTTTTTTATTTATTGATAGGGTCTGTTTTCTTGATTCTAGAATATTATACTTATTTTTGTTAGTAACCAAATCCTAAGAAAGTTATGCGCCATACACATATTTTACTATTTACAATTACTTCTTTTTTATTAGCAGGATGTTCTTATAAAACTTATCAACCAATTGCTTTTTCTGATTTAGATGCAAAACAATATATTATTGAACATAAAAAGGGATATACAGCACATTTATCTACTAGTGGTAAAATATTATTAGATAATGACCTTTCTATAGATGTAGTAGACCAGGATGTTCAACTTCCTACTAAAGAAAGAAATGTATATAAAGTAGTATCAGATAAGGACACTTCTTATTTGTCTAATAGACATTTGAAGTTTAAGAAAGTACACAACTTCCGCGATATGGGAGGAATTAGAAATAAAGATGGAAAGCAGATTGTATGGGGACACTTCTTTAGGAGTGGACAACTCTCTAAGCTTAAGAATAGTGAATATGCTAAGTTAGAGGCTATAAATGTGAAGACTGTTATAGACTTGCGTACTGATAAAGAGTTAGCTAAGAAGCCAGATAGAGTACCTGCTGGTATATCATACAGTAATGTACAAGTATATGATGATTCTGAAGATATGTTCTCAAAAACAAAGAAAGAGGTGTTAAAAGGGAAGATAACTCCTGTTCAAGCAGATAGTTTAGTAATGGAGTTCTATAAGCTATATATGCTTGAGAATCCTAAATTAGTCAAGGGCATAGTAGATCAGTTATTCGATACGGACGATGCTGTATTGTTTCACTGTTCGGCAGGTAAAGATAGAACAGGTATGATAGGAGCACTTGTACTGAGTATCTTAGAAGTAGATAGAGAGACGATTATATCAGAGTATATGTTGTCTAATAATTATAGAGCCAAAGAAGTAGAAAGTCGCTTAAAGTTAGCAAAGATAGGTAAGGTTGTTTATCCTAAGATAGATTATCAAGTGATAGAGAATTTCTCGTGGATAAAGCCTATCTATATAGAAGCAATGTTTAAGGGAATCGAAGGGAAATATGGTACAATAGATAGTTATATCACTACGGGGTTAGGTATAAGTAAAGAGAAAAGACAGACATATATAGATAAATATACGTATTAGTGTTTTGTGTTAGTCATCAATTGTTATAATTTAGAGAAATCAAATAGATAGTTATGTATAAAGCGATATGGAGTATCATAGCTTTGTTTAGTGTTATCACTACGCAGGCACAAGAAAAGGCATTTAGTCAGAAGATAGGCAAGTTAATGGAGTTAGTCACAGCAGAGAATGTAGATAATGCTCAAGTGCGTGATATTCTTAAGACTTTAGCTATAGCACCTAAAGAGATGCAAGAGGGAAAGATGGACTATAGCATATATGATGACTTCGAGGGAGATACGCTATATTATATTCCTTATAAGACAGCAGAAGAATCTCGTTTTTCAGTAGAGAAACTAAAGCAAGGGGATAAGCTATATTATACTCTTCAGTTCTTAATAGATAGTGGATATAAGAAAGATGCTTCAGGTAAAGTGACTTTTAATGCTAAAGACTATTTATATAATACGACAGTGGATGAACTAATGCCTTATTGTACTACACCTATGAACTATAAAAATGGCAAGGGCAATAATCCTGAGTCTCCGTTGTTAAGTTGTGTATATACGAACCCAAAGAGTAAGAGAAAGCTGATGTACTGGGTAGTATGTGAAGATAAGATAGGAGATAAAGAAAAGAATAAAGTAAAAGAAATCAAGATTCAAAGTCAAGAGCTTTGGAGATAAATGTATAACCTTAAACTTAGAATCAGCATTAGCCAAATACTGTAAAGTCATTCTACTTCATCGATCTTTCATTAGTTCTATAACCATACTATAGTATACTTTTATCACTAATTCAGACCTATCTTGTATAATTACTTTTCGTTTATCTATTGTTGATTCTAGGTTAAATTTGCAACTACCATTTACTGCGTTAAGTCTACTTTACATAGCTTTGATTAGCTCTTAAATCACACTACAGTGTGCTTTAATCTGATTTGGCTCTGTTTCGTATAATTTATTCTCGTTTAAACGTTATCTGCAGATTTAAGATATAAAGAGACCATTCTATGTTGTTGTCTAATGTTAGTAGAGGTAATGTATTAGCAGTTGCTATAAAGTTGTTGATTATTTCATCTGTAGCAAGCCTAAACTGCTTGTTCATTCAGTATGTAATTTATAGTAATGTAAGTGCAGGGATTCACTATTCCAATAAAGATCTTATGAGATTCGAAACGGTAAACTACATCGTTATGATATTTAATATGGCAGCTAGCATATTCTTTTTAATCCTATTTATCGTTTGGTTTTTTAGAGCCTATGTTAATATGCAACGCCTAGACCCTAGGCTTAAAGATTCTAAGTATTGGGTGTTATTCGGATGGTTAGTACCTGTGTTCAACTTTATTATGCCTTATCGATTACTTAATAAGATGACTCTCTGTGCAGTGTTATATATACAGAAACGCACTACTGTACGACTAAAAAAGTTTAAACCTTACTGGATATTGCTTATATGGATTAGCTTTATCTTAATATATTTTATGCGTATGTATCAATATAGAGTTATGGCTTTTTTTGATGTGATGTATATCGTTAAGTTAGGTATTCTTATTCATACAGTGATATTAATTACTATTTTACTATTTGCTTCTTACTTTAATTTCTATAGAAAACTAGAAGCACTAATCTATAAGATGGAGTTAGAGAATAGAGCTGATTCTACAGATTGCATTGAATTAGTGAGAGAGTAAAGCGATTGATTTATATCTGATTATGATAGGGAAACAAACAGTTTTGAATCTTGTAAATGATATTGGACAGCCTTATGTTCAGCGAGGTTTTATATCTACTCAGAAAGGACTAGTCTTAAAGCATACTATTGCTAATAATGGATTCGAATTAGTGCTTAAGTTTCACATTATTAATAGTGAAGCGAAAGAGAGTATGGCTATTTCTTGTGTCATCATGGTGCTCTCTGAGCAATTAAAAGAATGGAGACTAAGCAAGTATAGAAGTCGCGATCTAGCAGTAGATACAGTATTTATAGCCCAATTACAAGAGATAATCCCTGAGATGCCTAAGAAGTTTAGTTGGGATATTACACAAAAAAATGCGTCAGAGTATAGAGAGACTATAGCATCTTTATTTGCTAATTATGTAGATCCTATCTTTGATCTTTTTATAAATGAACAAGAGTTGATTAACCATATTATTGAATACGGATGGAGGTTAAATGAATTTATGTCTTCAGAGCATTTTGTATATCCTATTGATTTTATGTGTTGCTTTGCTTCACATGAGCAGAACGTAACAGGGTTTAATAATTATCTAAAGCGAGAAGGCTTAAGTAGTCAGGCTAAACGAGTATATAAAGAAATGAGTTCTCCTAAGTATAAAGGTTTCCTCGTTAGTGATGCTGTTACAGATAAGGTATTTCAGATAGCTTATATTCACAAGATACCTATATTGATATCATAAACAAGGCGAGTATAGTCACTGACTATACTCGCCTTGTTTATGATGAAGAGCTTATTATTTAGAGACTCTCTTATAAGTATATTCTTGGCTGTTTTGTTCTAATACGATAGTATTATCACTTATTGCTTTCATTGTTAAGATTAGTGTATCGTTTTTGTTATCAGCATTCTTAGAGATTACATACAAATAATGATGACCAACCCACCAGTTTTTATATTCATTATTAATGATGTTGATAGAAGATGCTTCTCCATTTTCATTTAGTATAAAACTCTTTGGTTTGTCTGGGTTAAAAGGGACGAACTCAGTCCATTCTCCTTGAATAGACTTTGCAGCTAAAATTTCTTGTTCATTCATTTCTGGACGCGTAAACTTTTCTTCTTTTTTACAACTAACGAATAAGGTTGTACATAATAGAATGAAGCTGAAAATCTTAAATGTATTCATATTAAGTGTTAAAAAATATTACAATAAACAAATATAACTAAAATAATTCTAATCTGAATATGTAGTGTTTATTCGTGTACAATCTTTATTTGGCTGATATAGTATGAATAGAACGATATAGTATATCTAAGTTGACTTCCATTTCCTCTTTATTTAGATGGCCGTACCCTAGTCTTATACCTGTGAGTTTTCTATCTTGATATAAAAGGGTTTTAGGTAAGAATAGATTGTTCTTACTACATTCTTTGTGTAGATGCATAAGATTAATAGGAGTATTCCATTCTGTCCATATCGCTAACCCACCTGCCGGAACTTTAAAGGTGATATGCTCACTGAAGTACTGCTCTAATAAGAGAGCAAAAGTATCTCTTCGTTCTTTGTATATTTTAGAAGCTTTCTTTAAATATCTAAATATTTCACCCTCTTCTATAAGTTCATTTAAAACTTGTTCCATTACGACATCTCCTCTTGGATCAAGTAGGTAAAGGTACTTTTGCATTTCTATTAATACACTCTCAGGTGCCACGATAAAGCCATTCTCAAAACTCGGAGCTAATGACTTGCCAAAAGAACCAACATAAACTACCATACCCTCTGTATCCACACTTGCTAGTGGGAGTACAGGGCTCTTATCATAGTGGAAGTCATAGTCGTAATCATCTTCTAAGATAATAAAACCATACTTATTAGCGAGATTTAGAAGTTGTACTCTACGCTGTGCACTTAGTGTGACAGTAGTAGGGTAGTGGTGATGAGGAGTGAGATAAAGCATGCGTATATTGTGTTCTTTACACATTTTCTCTACTGTTTTTACATCAATGCCCTCGTCATCTATAGGGACAGTTAATACTTGTGCACCTGCCTCTTGAAAAGTCATATTACTAGCGTAATAACTAAGATTAGCTACTAATACTTTATCTCCTTTAGAGAGTAGTACTCGGCAGGCAATGTAGATACTCATCTCAGTGCTACGTGTGATTAGTATATTCTTGTTTGTTACATGAAGACCTCTTGATAAGTTGAGGTAATTAGCCATATTCTTTTTAAAAGAATAGTTGTCTTCATAAGCCGTATGATATAGTTTTTTTCGATTGCTTTTCCTCTTTAGATTAGCACTGTAAAAAGAGGATAATTGATCTATTTGAATAATGCGTGTATCTGTAGATCCATCATTAAATAAATTGTCACAGTGAGTAACTTCGTGAGGAGAATCAAGTATATTGTTAGACTGAAAAGAATATCCTGTTTTAATAGGGTATTGTTGAATAGTCTTATAGTCTATTTGGTTTGATTTGTTAGGACTATAAGATTTCTTATTTAAGACAAAACATCCTTTGTTGGGAATCATTTCTATCCATCCTTGAGTCGTTATTTCTTCAAAGGCAGCTACTACTGTATTTCGATTTACACCTAATAGAATGGCGATGGTTCTAGTACCAGGTAGTTTAGTTCCCTCAGGTATAAAATTGCGTTGTATAGCATTGCTAAATTGATTAGCTATCTGCATATAAATAGCTGTAGAGGAACTTCTATCTATCTTGATAAAGCTCTGGTAAGGTATCTTTACTGGACTAGGCATCTGTGAAAATATATGAAGTAATCTATTCCGGAAAGGTACAGTTTTTATTTTACTTTTATAAGTTGTTTTTGTGAGGTTTGGTAATTTATTTGGCGTAATCCTAGATTACAAGATAGACCTATAAAAGGAAAGTATTTACACAAAATAGATTTGAATTAGTAACACAAGCATATTATAGAGATAATGAAAGAGCGATGAAGTAGAATTGCTTTGTAGTATCAGGCTAATGCAATCTTAGATAATACTATCTTATATTCTGTTACATCTCTTGTTCATAAGCAAGTTTTCATTTAATTTAGGGGCAATAATTTTAGAACAATGAATGTATCCATACTTCAGATGGTTAGTATAGTGAGCTATTCTAATGCCTATCTTAGTGATCAGTTGCCAGAGATATCTAATCAAGGAGAGAAAATATCGATGTACTGTAATAAAGTATTGTTTCATATTCCTGTAGTGGGATTTGAGAATCAATATACTACACAGGCGCCAATTGATTGGTTTATATCTTTAAAGTACAGAGGAGTCAAGGAAGTAAAACTGTTTTATAAGGCTATTCCTAATCAGAATATTCCACAGCGTATGTCTGCAGGATTTGTAGGTGGGGCAGGGGTCTGGATGGTAGAGGTCGTCTTAGAAGGGAAGTCAGAGTTTTGGTACAGTAAATGGGTCGTAGATGAGGATCAGCGCAAGCTTGGTTCTGACCGAATCTGGACAGTGACCTATAAACTAGCTCCTGTAGATCAGTTGCCTAGTGAAGTGTACGATATAAAGCAGCAGATAGATGACTTAAAATCTATTCTAGATAGCCTAGTAGACTTCTGTACTATTGAGGATTTAGATAATTGGAAGAATACATTTAAAGGAGCAAGAGAAGTGCTGCTTAAAGGCAAACCATCTACTTCTGCTTACCTAAAAGATATGATAGTAGAGGGGATGTACACAGATGAAGCATTAGCTTTAATGGAAGCATCTGATAGAGCGTATGTATTCAGTGGTATGGGATCTTGGAATGATATAGCTGGTTTTAGCTCTAAGGAGCAAGAGCAGGTTTATATGAGGTTATCAGAACAGTTGTATATTTGTTTGAATAAGAGTATTCTGTCTGTTGCGAACTCTTGTTTGTCTCATCTATCGTAGTCTGTAGTAGTTAGGGCACTACTAAAAATAATTAACTTTTTTATTT
>JBOFGJ010000168.1:0-10917 GCA_051649065.1 Flavobacterium sp.
TATCTCAACACTAAAAACAAACGAATATATGATGTTGTTGCTCGTCCTAATAGTGTAACTGACATCATTCCGTATTATCATACTGCTACTGGCCTAAAAGTCATAGCAAAACATGGCTATCCACGTCCATTAACTACGATCACTACAGATAGCCCTGTAATAGATGGTAAGCGATATAGTGGATACATTCCTGAAGGAATTGCTATCGCTACAGATAAGAACATCTATGAGGAGTTAGAGAATAGATTTGGCATTGTATCTAATGTTATTAAAGCAAGTAACCCTGCACTTAGCTATTACACTTCGCCTGGAGGTATAAACGAAAAAGTAACTTCTGTCTACTTAGAGTTAAACAAAATTATTGAGACAAATACTCCTTTAAAAAAAGGATTTACAGGATTTACAGATTCAGGTCATTTGCAGGAATATGATGCGATGCAATTACTAAATACAGCGCAGACAGGAGCATTAGTAGAAGCTCGATTAGAAGTTAACATCTATAATCTATTCTTAAAACTAGACATACCTCTACCTAAATGGTTAGGGCAAAAAATTACTATTAAAGAGACAGAAAATATAGTAGTGACCTCATTTAAAGAACTATCGACAATACATTTTACAGATTACCAAGAAACAAATCAGAGTGCTAATTTTCTTAAAACTAGTAGAGGTAATTTTAGTGAAATAGGTATTAACCATAGCAGTGCAATCCTAGAATATGTATATCCTGACAAGTATAGTTCTAATACATTAGTAACTATACCTGTTTACAAATATCAAAATGAAACCTATGTAGGACTAGAGATCAGAAGTTTACCTATTCCACAAATATATTCTGGTAATAGCGCTATTCTAACAGTACCTGCATTGCGTTTACCAAAAGAAATAAAAAACTTCTACGATTTAGAAAATTACATCAAGCAAATACAAATAGGAGAAAGTAACATAATAAACTTCTCTAAGTTGGGGGAAAAATACTTCCCCAGCATAGGGATTACAACAGAACAAGTATATCCTTATATAGTCACATTAGAGACGCCTACGGATAAATTATATTGGATAAATATTGATGAACTATTTACTAATATTGACCGCATAGATGATGCTCACTTACTCGTGGCCTTATGTAGACTAAAACATAGTTTGGCATAAGGATATAACCTTTTGGCTACACCTAAAATAGGGATAGTTGTTTTAGAATACTAAACAATTATCCCTATTTCATTTTCTACTAACCTAATCACTAAAAAACACACAAATAAACATTTAAACTACCATAGCTTCAAATCTTAAAAAATGTTAAATTAGCAAAACAGAACGCTTAACCTCAATAAGATGAACAAGAATATTGAAATATCAAAAGAATTTAAAGACACTGCAACTAAAGCGATAATAAGTATTATTATCTTTTTACTCTTTTATATCACCATTCTATCTACTTCTATCTATGGTGTATGGCTAGCAATACATGCAGGTATAGCTATTATGGGCGATAGACCAACATTTGGCTCACTTTTCGCAGGTATCTTAATTATGGGGTTTGCGGGATCTATCTTATTTTTCTTGATCAAGTTTGTCTTTAAATCAAACAAATATGATCGTTCAAAATATATTGAAATAACTCAAGAAGATGAACCTAAGTTATTTGCCTTTGTCCAAGAAATAGTAGACGATGTTGCTGTTGACTTTCCAAAAAAAATCTATCTAACTAATGAAGTTAACGCCTGTGTATTCTATGATTCTAACTTCTTAAGTATGTTTATGCCTATACGAAAAAACCTAATGCTTGGGTTAGGTTTAATTAATACGTGTACAGAATTAGAATTAAAAGCGATTATAGCTCATGAATTTGGGCACTTTTCACAGAGAAGTATGAAGATGGGAAGTTATGTCAGTAATGTGAATCATATCATCTTTAATATGTTGTACGACAATGAAGGATATAATAACTTTATCAATAAAGCGTCTAATATACACGGTTTTATTACCCTAATGGTCTTCGTAATTCAGTTAGTAATAAGTGGTATTAAATGGGTACTGATTCAACTATATAGTCTAGTGAATAAAAGTTACCTCGCCTTATCAAAACAGATGGAGTACCATGCAGATGAAGTAGCAGCTACTTTAGTAGGTTATAAATCTTTAGAAACATCCTTATACCGCATGGAGCTAGCTGACCAAGCTTATGATAATGTACTAAATATTTACATTAATCAAATCAAAGATCAAACAAGAAGTGAGAATATGTTTTTAGAACAATCTTATATATTGACAGAACTAGGTAAAGAAAACGACAGTGAATTTTTAGGTGGACTACCACTGGTAAAAGAAGGTGACACGAATAGATTTAATCGTTCTAAAATAGAGTTTAATGATCATTGGAACACTCATCCTAGTACTTTACAACGCATAGAAAGACTTAAATCACTATACTTAATCGAGAAAGAAGATAGTCTTACTCCTGCAGGACACTTATTTAAGGATTTTACTAAAACACAGATAATGCTCACAAATAGGCTATTTGATGAAGCAGCAGAGAACAAAACATTACCTACAACAACATTAGAGCAATTTAAAGAACATTATCAACAGTATATTAAGGAGAATACATTTAATAAATACTACAATCACTATTACGACTATAACAACATCAAAATATTTGATCTAGAAAAGGCATCTTATATAGAGAAACCAATAGACCATCAAGATGTCTATAACACTACTAACATAGAGTATTCTCTACAGTTAGCTGGTTTATATGATGATCAGAAAACAATAAATGATCTTATAGAAAATAACAATGGTCTAAAGTACTTACATTATAACAAAGAAAAATATACACAAAAGCACTTTAAGCAACTGAATAATAAACTAGTAGAAAACACAAAAGACATAGAGGATAAGCTAAAATCGCATGACATAAAAGCATATCAATATTTTCTACAATTAGAACGTTCCCAAAACATAGATACTAACTCAAAACTAAAGACTTATTATCAAGATTTATTTGATGAAGATATAAAATATGATAAGAGAATGGAATACTACCATGCTGTAATGGAACAAACTGCTTACTTAGCGGGCGACATCGATGTAGATAGAGCCAAGGAAATAATCAATCAACTAAACATTGCTTTAAAGCCATTTAAAGAAGAATTACAATTTTTATTAGAACTAGAAGCCAATCAAAAAGATATAACATTAGAGATGTCTAAATACTTTAATGATTTAATAGAAACTAAGGCCTTTCTAAATGGGAATAGATTAAATGAAGTTAGTTTTGAAGCCTTAATAAACTGTCTTGACACGTTTAAGTTATTAACTTTAAGACACTACTTTTACCTTAAAAAAAGAGTACTAGACTATCAAGTATCATTATTATAAAAAAGGTAGTTATTAGTTAATTCTAATAACTACCTTTTAGTTTACAACTAACACTGATTAGTATAAAGTTATTGTAAGTACATGTCTATAGATATAACTCTCTATAGCTTCTTACAATAATACCCCTCTTAACGTTTAAACCCAGAATCAGCGATAGACATATAAACGAAAAGCAATTATACAAAATAGGTCTGAATTAGTGATTTCAACATACTATAGTATGGTTATAGAGCTAATAAAAGAACTATAAAATAGAATTACTTTGCAGTATTTGGCTAATGCTGATTCTGGGTTAAAAATACACAGTTACTTCAACTAACAAAAAAAAGCCGCTCTAACTAAATAGAGCGGCTTTTATATTTTAAATCTTCAAAGATTAAGCTTTCTCAGCTAATAGCTCATCTTGAGCCTCTTTGTGTCTTCTTTCAATTTCTTCTTTATCTTTTCTTGGCATAGTATCCACTAATACTGGAGTAGCTAAGAATAATGAAGAGTAAGTACCTACAATAATACCAATTAACATAGCAAAGATAAATCCTCTGATAGAATCACCTCCGAATACGAACATGATTAACAATACAAGAATTAAAGTAAGCGATGTATTAATAGTTCTAGATAACGTAGTGTTTACTGAATCATTAACGATTTTATTGAAATCACCTTTTGTTTTACCCGCTATGTACTCACGTACACGGTCAAATACAATAACGGTATCATTCATAGAATATCCGATAACAGTTAAGATTGCAGCGATAAAGTGCTGATCAATCTCCATATGCCATGGCATAAACTTATATGTTAATGAGTAGATACCTAATACGAAGATAACATCATGCGCAACAGATACAATAGCACCTAATGAATATTGCCATTTACGGAATGAAATCACTAAGTAAACGAAGATAGCTAACATAGATCCTAATACAGCCCAATATGCATTTTGTTTAACGTCTTTTGCCATACTTGGTCCTACTTTAGAAGCTTGAATAACTCCTAATGTTTTACCTTCAGTAGCATTTACGAATTGCTCGTACGTGATTGGAGAAGAATAATAACCTTTTAACCCTTCGTATAATTTCTCATTAACTTCTTGGTCTACAGATGCACCTTCTTCCTCTACTTTATATTTAGTAGTAAGTTTTAATTGTTGTTTGTTACCAAACACTTTAGCTTCAACGTTTACACCGAATACTTCTCCTAATTTATCACTTACTTCATTAGCAGTAACTTCTTTATCAAACTTAACTTGGAATGTTCTACCTCCAACGAAGTCAGTTCCTTGGTCAAATCCATTCACGAAGAATGAAGCGAAAGAAACAACTACAATGATAATAGATAAACCATAAGTTACTTTCTTAACTTTAAGGAAATCAAAGTTAAAGTTAGTAAACCAGTTTTTAGTTACGTTAGTACAGAATTTCAATGTTCTACCAGCTTTAACGTCTCTATCCATAAAGATACGAGCGATAAAGATTGATGTGAATAATGAAGTAGCAATACCAATTAATAATGTAGTAGCAAATCCTTTAATAGGTCCTGAACCGAATGAAAATAAAATAACCCCTGTCAAGATATGTGTAACGTTAGCATCAACGATAGGACGCATAGCCCCATGCCAAGAATAAGATTCTTTAATCGTATCTGCTAAGCTCATTCCTTTACGAAGACATTCTTTCGCACGTTCAGAAATAATAATATTAGCATCCACTGCAGTACCCATAGTAAGTACAATACCAGCAATACCAGGTAATGTTAATACAGCACCTAAGCTAGCTAGGATACCAAACATAAATAACAAGTTAGCTAATAAAGCAACGTTAGCATACCATCCAGCTCTACCGTAGTAGAATGCCATCCAAGCAGCAACAATGATTAAACCAGCTACAGCAGATAACATACCCGCGTCGATAGCTTGTTGTCCTAATGATGGTCCAACGATTTCAGACTGAACGATATCAGCACCTGCAGGTAATTTACCAGCACGTAAGATATTCGCTAAATCTTTCGCATCAGCAACTGTGAAGTCACCAGAGATAGAAGATCTACCACCTGAAATAGGTCCACTAGTAACACCAGGAGCAGAATAAACGATATTATCTAATACGATAGCAATATTCGATTGTTCAGTATATGCTTTTCCTGTAAGTTCTTCCCATATTTTAGCTCCCTTAGGGCTCATAGTCATACCTACTACAGGACGGCTAAACTGATCATACTCATCTTGAGCACCAGTAATAACACTTCCACTTAATGGTGGAACACCATCTCTGTTTGTTTTTAAAGCATATAACTCTACTAAATCAGGAGCTTTTTTACTTGGTTTACCCCATGCAAAACGAGCATATTTCTGATCAGCAGGTAATAAGTTACGCACATCAGTTCTATTAATAAATGAACTAACTTTAGCAGTATCTTTCGTTTGGAAATATCCTAAGATTGGGCTTCCTTGTTGTCCACCCATTGCGAATAAATCTAATAAAGGATTGAATTCCTTAGTAGCTTCATTCCCCATTGAATCTTTAGCTACTGTACCTAATAAAGCTTCTACATCAGATTTCCCTGTTGCATCAGCTTGACCTTTGTCAGCTACTTGACTCTTTTGGTTAGTTTGTTTCTCAGTAGTTTTTAAATACTCATTAGCAGCCATTAAATAGTTTCCTATTTCATCTACTTTATAAGTCTCCCAAAACTCTAACTGAGCTGTACTTTGTAATAAATTCTTAATACGGTCAACGTCTTTTGCTCCAGGTAACTCAACTAAGATACGACCTGAATCACCAAGCATTTGAATGTTTGGTTGAGATACACCGAACTTGTCGATACGCTCTCTGAATACACGGTAAGCACTTTCGATTGATTCTTTTATCTTTCTGTCTAAGATAGTTTTTACTTGGCTATCTGACATACCTACAGTAATCTCACTAAGATTTCTATTAGCGAAGATATCTGCTGAAGCTAATTTTACATTTCCTTTTGATTCTTTGTCAAAAGCACTGTAAAAAGCGTCTAAATAGCTTTGATTACCTTGTCTTTGTGATTCAGCTTCCGCTAAAGCTTTGTTGAAAGTAGCGTTTTTTGAATTATTAGCTAAACCTTTTAAAATGTCTTTGATTGATATCTGTAACGTAACATTAATTCCTCCTTCTAAGTCCAAACCTTTATTGATTTGTTTAGATCTCACTTCATTGAATGTTTGTCCTAGAAATACCGTTTGGTTACCAATTGAATCAAGGTATTGTAATTCTTTTGTCGAATCACCATTAGCAAAAGCTTTCGCTTTATCTTCATAGTGATTGGTAACAAAGGTAAATGACAGTTGGTAAATGCTTACCAATGCAAAGATAATTGCAAAAAATTTAACGAGTCCTTTGTTTTGCATTATTACTAAAATTAATTATTTACTTTTTTTAAAACGAGCAAATATATGATATAGCCAATGATTAACCAATTCTTTCGTTAAGAATATCAACAAAAAGAAACAATTAATTTAACCTATATTTTAACATTTAAACTCTAACAACTATATATTGGTCAGTTCTTTATTAGTATCACGTACTGCATTAGCACTTGCAACAAACTTTTCTAACTCCTTATCGTTTAAGTCAATATCAACAATTTTCTCCACTCCATTCTTTCCTATAATACAAGGTACACCAATACAAATGCCTTCCTGACCATACTCTCCTTCTAAAAATACAGAACAAGGTATCAATCGTTTAAAATCATTTAGTATACTCTCTACCACATTTGCTACAGCTGCTCCAGGAGCATACCATGCAGATGTACCTAACAGCTTAGTTAAAGTTGCTCCACCTACCATTGTAGATTTACAAATTTCCTCTTGCTCCTCAACACTTAATAACTGAGTAACAGGAATACCTTTATAAGTAGCATATCTAATCAATGGGATCATAGTAGTATCCCCATGTCCACCGATAACCATACCTTCTATATCATAAACTGGCTTATCTAACTTTTTAGACAAGAAATATTTAAAACGTGCAGAATCAAGTGCTCCTCCCATTCCTATCACTCTCTTACGATCTAGTCCACTTATTTTTAATGCTGCAAGAGTCATAGTATCTAAAGGATTCGTTACCATTACAAAAATAGCATTAGGAGAAAACTTCAAAGCATTTTCTATAACAGACTTCACTACTGAAGCATTAGTTCCTATCAACTCTTCACGAGTCATACCTGGCTTTCTAGGAATACCAGATGTTACAACAACAACTTCACTATTAGCCGTCTGACTATAGTCACCTGTAGTACCTTTTACTATAGTATCAAATTTAGAATTTGATGCACATTGCATAATATCCATTGCTTTACCTTCAGCGTATCCTTCAGAGATATCTACCAAAACGACTTCACTAGCAATTCTTCTGTTAGCAATAACGTCAGCACATGTAGCCCCAACATTCCCTGCTCCAATAATTGTAACTTTCATAAATTCTATATTTTAGGTTAAAAAAAAGGTCAAGACATAAAATGCTTGACCTTTATTAAATTTTATTTATCTAAGCTTCTTTAAATTTGAATTGTAAAAACTCTAAACTTGCTCAAGTACTAAGCATCAATTTTAGCGTAAGTAGCATTTTTCTCGATAAAGTCTCTACGAGGCGGAACTTCATCCCCCATTAACATAGAGAAAACTCTATCTGCTTCTTGTAAGCTATCAATAGTAACTTGTCTAAGAATACGGTGTTCTGGATTCATAGTTGTATCCCATAACTGCTCGGCATTCATCTCTCCAAGACCTTTATAACGTTGTACACTTGATCCACTACCCATTTGTTCCATTAGACTAAGGCGCTCTTCATCAGTCCAAGCATATTCTTTCTTCTGACCTTTTTTAACCATATAAAGAGGTGGCGTAGCGATAAATACGTGTCCATTCTCTATTAACCCTCTCATATAACGGAAGAAGAAAGTCAAGATTAACGTTGCGATGTGGCTACCGTCCACATCGGCATCACACATGATTACTACCTTGTGATAACGTAGCTTTTCAAGGTTTAATGCCTTACTGTCTTCTGCCGTTCCCATAGTAACACCTAAAGCAGTAAATATATTTTTAATCTCTTCGTTCTCAAAAACTTTATGTCCCATCGCTTTCTCTACGTTAAGAATCTTACCTCTTAATGGTAGAATAGCTTGGAAATTACGATCACGTCCTTGTTTCGCTGTACCCCCTGCAGAATCTCCCTCCACTAGGAATACTTCACATTTAGAAGCATCTTGTTCAGAACAGTCAGATAGTTTACCTGGCAATCCACCACCTATCATAACCGTTTTACGTTGAACCATCTCACGTGCTTTTTTAGCAGCATGACGAGCTTGAGCAGCCAAGATTACCTTTTGTACGATTATCTTCGCGTCATTAGGGTGCTCTTCTAAATAGTTCTCTAACATCTCAGCTACAGCTTGACTCACTGGAGAAACTACTTCTCTATTACCAAGCTTAGTTTTGGTTTGTCCTTCAAACTGAGGTTCCATAACCTTTACAGAAATAATAGCTGTAAGCCCTTCTCTAAAGTCATCCCCAGTAATCTCAAACTTCAACTTCTCTAGCATACCTGAAGAATCAGCATACTTCTTAAGTGTTCTAGTTAATCCCATACGGAACCCTTGTAAGTGTGTTCCTCCTTCATGCGTATTAATATTATTCACATATGAATAAATATTCTCTGCATAAGTATCATTATAAATTAAAGCAACCTCTACAGGTACTTCACCTTTATCAAGTTCCATTGAAATAACATCTTCGATAATCGGCACACGGCTTCCATCTAAGAATTTGATAAACTCTTTTAACCCTTCTTCTGAAAAGAATACATCATTTCTAAACTCTCCTTTTTCTTCAATTACTCTTTTATCTGTTAAAGTAATTTTCAATCCTTTATTTAAGAAAGACAATTCTCTTAAACGGCCAGCTAAAGTATCATATGAAAACTCTAACGTCTGAGTAAATATCGTAGGATCTGGCTTAAACATAACTGCTGTACCACGTTTCTCTGTTTCTCCAACAACCTTAACAGGAAATAAAGCCTTACCTTTTGAATACTCTTGTTCATAGACTTTTCCTTCTTTATAAACAGTTGCTCTTAACAAGTCTGATAACGCATTAACACACGATACCCCTACTCCGTGAAGACCACCAGATACTTTATAAGAATCTTTGTCGAATTTACCTCCTGCACCAATCTTAGTCATTACAACCTCCAATGCTGACACTCCTTCTTTCTTGTGAATATCTACAGGGATACCACGTCCATTATCCTCTACAGTAACAGAATTATCTTCGTTTATAGTAACACTTATCGTATCACAATAACCAGCTAAAGCCTCATCAATAGAGTTATCTACCACCTCATAAACTAAATGGTGTAGTCCTCTTACCCCAACATCACCAATATACATCGAAGGACGCATCCTTACGTGTTCCATTCCCTCAAGAGCTTGGATGCTATCCGCTGAATAATTATTCTTATTTGTTTCTTGGCTCATAATAATAATCTAAAATATCTAACGTACAAATATAACATATTCCATAGACTTTATCAACCTTAATCTCCCTTAAAATACCGTAATTATCTTCCTTTTTTAAAAAATATATACTTTTAATAAATACAGAACCGTCATCTTTAAATCAACTCTAAACTACTAATCGAAAAGTTCAATATATATTTTTATACCTCCCCAAAAAAAATAAGATGACTAATTTCCATAAAGATACAGCAAGACCAATTTAGAGTTTATCAAGATACTGCTGATCCACTAACACACCACACCCCTATTCCTTGCTTAAAACCTAACATTACAATAATAAACAACATGGCTGACATAATACTCAGAAACACTTATTGTATCAAATGTACAATTATAGGACTATAAACAGAACTGTATAGTTATGATAGAATTAGACCAATAGATTAACTCAAATACAAGCACATCTTAAAACGAGTGTCATAACTAAAAGATGGAAGAACTAATATATAAAAACACAAGAAAAAGAACTTGTACAGCAACGACAGGATTACTAAAACAAGTGTACAGCTAGAACTAGGATTATAAACAATAACTGTACAGCTATATTAGGACGAGACAACATTTTTTACAATGGTCGCATAGTGATCGCATAATGATCACATAATGGTCGCATAGTTTAACCCCTTTTTAATGCGATCATTATGCCATCAAACCACCATCATTTTGCCATCATAAGGTTATTTCCCTTTTATCCCAGATTATGCAATAGACATATAAACGAAAAGTAACTATACAAAATAGGTCTGAAGTAGTGAAAGGGCTGAGTTTAAAATAGTCCTGTGGTCTGTTTTAAAACGAAGAGCCAGCAGTAGCAAGGCATGTAGTATGGTTTTAGAGCTAATGAAAGAGCTATGAAGTAAAATTGCTTTGTAGTATTTGGCTAATGCCACTCTGGGCTTAATTACGTATCAATCACATATCTCCTATTAAATTTAGAATAAATAAAAAACGCAGATGTGTATACATCTGCGTTTTTTATCT
>JBOFGJ010000169.1:0-3359 GCA_051649065.1 Flavobacterium sp.
CCGACTACTTAATGATCGGTGATAATGGAGGGGAAGACTACTGGATGCTACGCACAGAGAAGGTGCGCAGTCAGCGTGTGTTTAACTGGGTAGATGACGAGGTAGAGAAGACAGATTTTAACTTTGAGGATTTGATCAACTATGCCTTAGAACAATTAGAAGACGATGAGGTGGTGTATTTAAATAACGCGGATAAGAGCTGGTGTGTACAGTTCGCTATCACTACTACTGACGAAGCATCGATATATGACACTCTTCCGTTAGTAACTACTGGTGAGTGGAAGGCACAGGGCAGGAATGAAGCTGGGGTGGATGAGTCTATTCGCAATATCAAGCTTAATAACCAGCCGATGGTACTACGCCGTCTTAACTATGACGAGTGGAGCGCTCCTACGTACTTTATAGACTATAAAGAGAGCCTTGATAGTGTGATGAGAAAGGGACTTATCAAACAATGGACTGCTATCTTAAAAGATAAATACCCTGAATTTGATTTGATTGATTACGGGATACTACCAACTGATTTTGAAATGGAATAATATATGAAAGCACCGAGAGGTGCTTTTTTTTTATGGGGATTACGGAAAACCATAACAGGGAGTATGGAGGTTTAGGTATATTTGAGAGGAGAGTAATCAAAATATGAGAGATATGTCGATTGAGAGAACAAAAGCTATAATGATGTTATTAGATAATATCATTGATAAAGAGGAGAATGGACGATATACAAGGGCAACTTTTAAAACAGCTTTAAGTAATGAAGAGTTACCTAATTCAGATGGTTTTATCACTAAAGTACGTAATCATATAAAAGATTTAGGAATTGATATCGCTTTTGATGAGAGTATAGAGAATCGAATTAGGATAGTTAGTGAGGATATAGAAGAAATAACAAAAAGTATATATCGATTACAAGGATTCTTAGGAATGGAGTTACTAAGTAGTCAAATGAAGGGATATGTGTCATTAGTTAATTATGTGCAGTCAGATTTTACAGAAAATACAAAAGGATTTGAATGGTTGAGTGATTGTATGGTAGCTATTAAGGAGCGAAAGAAACTTACAATTACTCACAAACGATTTGAAAAAGAGGAAACGAGTAAGAGAGAAGGTATTGTTCCTCTATTCTTAAAAGAGTATAATAATAGGTGGTATTTAGTAGTAAAGCCTGTAGAAGGGAGAGAGTATATGATTTATGGATTGGATAGAATAACAGAGCTAAAATTACTAGAGGAGACATTTGAATTAAAAGAACCTATTGATTTTGCTTTGTTTAATGATGTCATCGGAATAGATCTCAGAGATGAGAAAGCTTTAGTGCGAATATGTTGTGATAGAGAACAAATGAATTATATCAAAATAACACCACTACATCATTCACAAAAAGTAATAAAAGAAACCAACGAGGGGATGGAGTTTACTTTAGAAGTGAGATTAAACCATGAGTTAAAAAGAGTATTATTGTCTTATGGCTCACATCTGAAAGTGTTAGAGCCTGAGAGTCTTCGATTTTATATGAAAGAAGAACTTGAAAAAAGCTTAAAAAATTATTAGAAGTTTTTTTTACATGTCACAGTTTGTGATATGACGCCATTTAACTTTGGCTCATAATTAAAAATATTGATTATGAGACTATCAGAAAAAATAACTGCGATATGGAGTGCTAATGAGGCCGCGATGACAGCAGAACTTTGCAATCGCAAGTATTGTTATAGTGAAAATATAGAGCAGAAAGATATTTTGTTTTTAGGTTTAAACCCCTCTTTTGGCGAAAATGCTGTACTAGAAGCAGTAAAATATAATGTAAAGAGTAGGTTAGGTGCTAATCTAAAGGAGGATACCTACTTTAAACGTGTTTTTACTTCATTAGAACATCGTTTGTTAGGCATAGATTTAATAGATGATTTTGCTTACACTGATTTGTTTTACTACAGAACTAACGATAAGGATAAAGTAGTTGAACATTTGATTGATGATGTAAATGGCTTGTTATTTTTAGAGGATCAATTAGCTGTCACACAACAGCTAATTGAAGAGATAATAAAGCCTAAGGTTATTGTATTGAGTCATTGGCGTGCAGCTATCTTTATGGGGGTATTAGGAAAAAAAGGAGATTTTACTTGGCTTGGTTATGATTTAGAATTAGTAGAGTATACAGGGAGTGAACATCCAGTATATCAGATAAAGGGGATAGTGGATGATATAGCCTTGCCTATGGGGTTTGCTCACAATACGAATTTAGTAGGAACGTATGTTATATGTTATCCTTATGTAGAAACAGGACATTTGCGAGATGATCAAAAACTGTTAAGTGCTTGGGAACTTAAGGGGTATCAAGAGTTGGCTTATAACGAGCGAGTGAAAGAGATAAGCCCCTATCCTCAAGAAGAGAATATGGTTGATGTCGATTTATTGCTTAAGTTTCCTAAGTTGTATTCAGAGTATTTCTTAGGGCCTCAAAAAGGGTATATCAGTGATAGGCATAAAAAGATAATCGAAGTATTAAAGAGCTTTAGAAAATTTAGCAGTAAGGAGATGGTTAAAGTACTATTTGCCTATCTTTCTAAGGAGAGCCTCCTCAGTGAAGAGGAGATCAATACCTTGATGATGGATCTTGAATATTGTAAGGAAGTATTCGGAGTGAATTGGTTTGTATTAAATGAAGTAACAGGAGTCGCTGTCAAAGATGCGGGAAAAGCGAAGAATATGTACTTCACTACTCCATTCTTCTTTTTGGATAAAAGAGTGTTTTTTCTGATAAAAGAATGGAATAAAGAAAATAGAGATAAGTTAGAAAAGTGGTTTGTAGAACTGATGTTAAAAAGAAAGAGATGATATTTAAAAAAATTGCAGACTTTCCTTTTGATAGTGTATCAAAAGGCAGTGTAGAGAATGTAGATGATTTTATAGAGATAGTTGTTAAAAAACAATTTATAGAACATAAAGAAGTAATCAAAAGTATTCACAAGGAGTTAATAAGTTATATTAAACAAGATAATGTTACTTATTTCTTAAGACTCTATGGATCATTTGCAAAAGATAAATATGATCAATTAAGAAGAGGCTTCTTAAATGAATATAGTTGTGGAAATAGATTAGTGTTCTGTGATAATACATTTTCTATGCTATTTACTGGGGCAAAACTGAGTGCTATGTCTTATGATGTAGCTGCTTTAAATTCTTTGTTTAAAGATAGAGATTTGGTCTGTTCCTTTGGTGTTACAACAAAAGAAAAAGAATTGACTTATTATGATAATAAAAATGCTCCTAAGGTTAATTTGAATGCACAAGGTTGGTATTTAGCACATTTAAACGCTGTAGGTAAAGATTATAAAGGTGAACAAAAGAGAGTTTTAAGG
>JBOFGJ010000170.1:0-1488 GCA_051649065.1 Flavobacterium sp.
CGTTGTATTGGTTATTGGGGAGTCTGCTAGAAGACAAAACTTCTCTTTATATGGATATGAAAAACAAACCAATCCACTGCTTTCTAAAATGGATAATCTATATCACTTTGATGCTACTTCTTGTGCTACTTATACCACGGCTGGAGTTAAATGTATTTTAGAACATCAGGAATCAAACGATTTATACGAAATCCTTCCTAACTATTTATACAGAAATGGCGTAGAGGTTATCTGGAGAACAACCAATTGGGGAGAACCTCCTGTGCATATAGAAAACTATAAAAATAAAGAGGCTTTAAAACAGATTAGCGAAGATCAAAATAGCGATTATGACCAGGTTCTATTAGCTGGATTAAAACAGGAAATCTTAAGCAGTACCAAGGACAAGATCTTTATAGTACTACACACAAGTACTAGTCATGGTCCGCAGTACAACAAAAAGTATCCCAAGGAATTTGAGACTTTCACACCTGTATGTAATAGTGTAGAACTAGCTAACTGTTCACAGACCGAGCTTGTCAATGCCTATGATAATACGATAGTCTATACTGATTATATCTTATCTCGTGTAATAGAAGATTTAAAGGAGTTAAAACAGTATAAAAGTACAATGTTATTTGTATCAGATCACGGGGAGTCTTTAGGAGAAAAAAACTTGTATATGCACGGCTTACCTATGAGTATTGCACCAAAAGAACAATATGAAATCCCGTTTATAGTATGGGTTTCTGATAATTCTAAAAAATTAAAACCCAATAATAACTTATCTCAACAACACGTATTTCACAGTGTGATGAACTTCTTAAGTGTAGATAGCTCTATCTATAATGAGCAGATGAATATCTTCTTAGAAAAGTAGTGGGATTATGTTTATACTTTACAAAACAAAAAAAACCAGTATTACCATAAGGTAGTACTGGTCTTTACTCATCTACTAATCTATTTTGAAAGATAATCTCTTACATATATCTATCCCACTTATCCTCTAATACTAATCCATTACTGCAATATAAGCAGTACTTTTCTTTAACCTTTTTCATCTCACCACAATCAGGGCAAGTTAATTCAGCGGTATCTTCATTTACTCGTTGCTGAAGCTCATAACTATCATCATAACAATCTCCTCCTTTTGCACCCAGTGTTACAGTATAGATATACCCTCTCTCACTCTTAAAGTTACACTCTCCATCTGTAATGTTTTGAGCAGTAAAATTCACCTTGTCTAACCAACCATCATTAGGCCAATTAATATGAACTAAGCTACCGCTTTTTACCTCAACACTTACTTGGTATGTACTACTGCTTTTTGTAAAAGGGTTCTCATACTTTACCTCAGCACAGTACAATCCATCTTTATAATAGTCACTCTCACCATAAATGGTAAAACCGTGTGACCCGGCACTTTCTTTACAAGCGTATAACAATAACGTCATACTTGTAAACAACAGAATCATTTGTTTCATTGTCCTATTTAAAAATACCTCAACC
>JBOFGJ010000171.1:0-1661 GCA_051649065.1 Flavobacterium sp.
ATTCCCATCATCGTACCAACGTTCTTCTGATAGTTATTTTTGATGTATGCAGGCATTAATACATTACCCACTGTGATAGCAATACCTACTAAAGCGGCTCCTAAAAACAGGGTAACTAAACTCCCATAAGGTCTAATAACTAATCCAATACTCAATACAATTAGTGAGATTAATAAGACTATTTCCATCCCGTAACGACGTGATATCTTTGGTACCATACTTGACAAAAATCCAAATGCCAGCAGCGGTATAGTAGTCACTAAACCTGCTGTAGTATTAGACAAAGCAAGGGACTTACTTATCTCACTGATCACAGGACCTACAGAAGTTAGTGGGGCTCTAAGATTAGAAGCGATGAATATTATCCCTAATAACATCAGTATTTTCTTCATCTTAGAAGTTTCTTCTATATGATTTTCCATTGTTGTTTGTTTTTAAAATTACATATTGTTCTTTCAGGGTACAAAACTAAGTGCTAATAAATGATTATATTCGCCATATATCATAACTAAAACGACAAGTATGAGTACACCACAGTTAGTTGATCAAGTTGAAAAGAAAGGTTTCTCTTGGCATGCAGAACTTTGGAAGCACAACAATGAGTTTCACCATCACAAGAAAGCCCAACTTGTATATGTAGAATCAGGATACCAATATTTACATGTAGAGTCATGCCAATTCTTATTGCCTCAAAACCACGTAGCCTATATTCCATCAAATATGCCACATAAGACTACACATGCTTCTGAACACGTATCACTGCGTACGCTATACTTTGATGTGGATGATCTACCTCCGTTTTACGATAAATTATATCTGTTCTCTATCCCAAGTGTCTTAAGAGAAATGATTATGTATACTGAAAAGTGGTCTATGAATATGGATAACGATCAAAGTGAACAGACTTTCTTAAGAGCCATCTTATTAGAACTACCCTCTTTCGTGCAAAATGCGATGCCTCTTATCACACCTGTACCACGTACTAAAGTATTGCTAGACGCTACAGCATATATTCATAAACATTATCAAGCAACTATAACCATAGATGAGTTGGCAGAGTTGTGCTTTATGAGTGTGCGTACCTTGGAACGTCAATTCAAAAAAGAAACAGGAATAAGCATCGCTAAATATATACAGATGATGCGTATCATTAAATCAATAGAATTACTCAGTGAAGGGCAATATACTATCAATGAAATAGCTCTACAAGTAGGGTATAACAGTGCTCAATCTTATAGTAATGTATTCACAAAACTAATGGGGCAACGCCCTACTGATTTTGCTCAACAAAGTTTAATCATCTAATCGAATACCTATCGCAAATGAAAGATATCATCACCTTATTACAACATAAAAAATAAGAGATTATAACTGAACTAAAACAAGGCAATACATCTCAACAAGGTCTGATCTTCCAATTAGACAAGGCTATCTCATGGTTAAACCCAGATTAAGCATTAGCCAAATACTGCAAAGTATTTCCACTTCATATCTCTTTCATCTCTTCTAAAACCATACTAGAGTATGCTTTAATCAGTAATTCAGAGCTATTTTGCATAATTACTTTTCGTTTATATGTCCTATCGCTTAATCTGGGTTAAACACAAAAAAAGTCGGTGTGTGATAAACCGACTTGTTATAACCATTGAGTGTATATAAAT
>JBOFGJ010000172.1:0-2063 GCA_051649065.1 Flavobacterium sp.
CTAAGAAGTTACCAATAGTTAACAATACTAGACCTACTGTTAGAGCCATCTCATTAATGTAAGTTAACTCTTTAATATTAAGATCCATTTTTTTCTTATTCTTCTCATTAGTCATAATCATTAAAAGTAGTGTCACCACTCCTAAGATCATTCCTAGTGTAAAAGGACCATAACTACCTACAATAACTGCTACGTGGATAATCAACCAATAAGAATTCAATACAGGTTGTAAGTTACCAATGGCTGGATCCATAAAGTTTTGGTGTGCAGCCCACAATACCATACCTACCACAAATGCAGTAGACGCTATTGTTAATTCAGACTTGCGACCAAAATATAATCCGAATAAAGCTGTAGCCCATGCTACATAAATAACAGACTCATAAGCATCGCTCCACGGAGCGTGCCCTGACACATACCATCTCACTCCTAATCCTAAAGTATGAATGGCGAATAATAAAATAGTAGCCCAGCTACCCACTTTTATTAATGTCTTATTAATACGTCTAGGTTTTAATATCTCTGATACTATAAATATAAATAAGAACACAGCAGCTAACATATAGTAACTATATAGTGTCTTAAATATATCATACTTATTATATTGAATCTCAAACTGAATCTTTTTCTCAGAAGGAATTACAGTTTTACCATAAGCATTCTGGAATGTCTTAATACTTTGTAAGAACTCATCCGCTTTACTATAATCTCCAGTTTCTTTTGCTTCAAATAAAGCTGGTACATACATTCTAGGCAACACACTCTTTGTAAATGTAGAATCCATTCCAGTCATACCTGCTTCATTCAATTCTAATGGAGAAATCCATTTATCATTATCATGCCCTGGTATTGGAAAGATTGTCAACATACGAGTAGTAAAAGCATTGTTTAACAACGCCATTTTAGAATCTAAGTCTAAGTAATCTGTTTCAAACTTATTCTTAACTGCAGAGTGATTTGCATCCTCTACCACTTTTGCTAATCTATAATTACCTTGTTCGTCAAAGAAGTCAATAAATGCTGCATACTTAGCATCTTTTGGTAATTTTAGAATCTCTAATACCTTATCATTTCCTCTAGGTAACTTAACAATAGGCACATAATACCAATAGTTAGGAGCTCCTTGTATTTGTTGAGCTACTGTAAACTGTGTCATCGATAAGAAAACCTGATCAGGATTTAACCCATGAAAAGACTCTCCTTTATATACCTTTCTTAATAACTCTGAAGCAAATGTATTCACAGGTTTCATACGTCCACCGAAATCCTGAATAACTAATTCACCAAATTTAGCAGCATGCTCTTTATTCACTGCTGTCGATGTCACTAATGAATCAATCATCGCTACACTAGGACGCGTTGGATTATCATGATTATGCTGTGCAAATACTCCTACCGAAAGGAATAAAAACAATAACGAAAGTACAGAAGTTTTCTTCTCTCTAATTTTATCAAGCTTTCTTCTCAAATCACCAAATCTTGTATTCTTGTCAAACAGAATCGCTAACATACCTATATATAATAAGAAGTACCCAATATAAGTAATCCAAGTCCCCCAGAAATCGTGATTCACTGATAAAATAGTTCCCTTCTCATCTCTGTCAAACTCTGCCTGGAAGAAACGGTACCCTTTATAATCTAAAATATTATTCATATAAATACGTGCATCGAACTTCTCAGCTCCATCAAGAACAGTTACCTGACTTTCAAAAGAAGCATAACTATTCTCTGTTCCAGGATATTTCTCAGCAATAAACTTATTTAACTTAATTTGGAATGGTGTAGTATACACTTTACTACCATATAGTAATGTGAATTCTAAATCACCTAATACGAAGTGTTGTGGTTCTCCCATTCTACCTCCTTTACCCATTAGAGTTACCTCTTCTGTTTTACCTTGAGTACGTACAGTTAAAACTAAAGCATCTGTATTTCTCTTATTTTTAAAATCACCATCAGATTTTAAAACAATCTTTCCTTTAATAGGCATCTCTGGTAATACGAACTGTGTACCAGCCATATTATAAAGAGATCTGAAGTTAAGCGGAGACTTAGTTCCTGCT
>JBOFGJ010000173.1:0-1106 GCA_051649065.1 Flavobacterium sp.
TAGTTATTTTTGGGAATGGGAAGGTGTTGTATGTTAAATTCACCGAATATCTATAACTAGTGTTCATTCTAGCACTAGTTGTTCCTAACCATACATTATGAACTTTAGATGATAATATTGAAAGAAGATAAATTTGTAAATCATTAATTATAAATGATGCATTACTAGGAATCGTTTGCGCATCTAATATACCAACAGGAACATATTCACGTCGACTCGATGTAGTTTTAGGAAAAATAATCTTTTCTCCATTAACATATGTTCTATAAAAGAATCTATGAGGTACACTAGCAGCTTTTTGAGCATCTCGCCCTCCTGTAATCCTATACTCATAGCATTTTTGTATACGTTCTTTAATAATCTCAATAGAATTTGCTAATTCCAGCTCATTATCTTCAATCCATAAGCAATAACGTAAATTACCATTTAAAAAATCATCTCCACTTAAAAATTGTCTAATAAATTTTTCTGTTTGAGAATTATCCCTTAAAAAGCTTAATCTTTCTTCTTCTGTTAACAGTAAATTACCTCCATCAAAACCACTACTACCTAAAATCATTTTATATGATGTAGAGATAGGAATCGTTCTTGGGCTTATTATAATATTGTTCCCTTCTATTAAGTAAGGATTAATATTCTGTACCAGGCTTCTTTTCTTGTAATCAAACAATAGCTTATTCTTCAAATTATTTTTTGTTTTAAGCCCTAAGATAACTACTGTAATTCCTGCTGAATTTTTTGCATTATTACTCCATTTAAAAGATTGATATGCAAATGAAATATCTAAATCTAAACTAAAGATATAAGGCCAAAGCATTTCTACTTGTTCTCCTTGACAAATTGAATCCGTGGAAACAAACGCATACTGATGTGTAGTTTTTTTAATATAATTACCTCCTTTAACAAACCAGCATGCTATATAATCTAATCGTTTTGACACCTTAACAGTTTCCAAAATCATTTTAACATCTTCTTTCTGTTCCTTAGACAATTCTTTCGCTCCTAAATAGGGTGGATTCCCTAAGATATAAATCTCATCTCCTTCCTTTTTAGGACAGACCTCTTCCCAGTCTATACGACATGCATTAGCATGAACGATATGACCA
>JBOFGJ010000174.1:0-1589 GCA_051649065.1 Flavobacterium sp.
GAGGTAAGAACCATGAAGATAAAAAGTTCACAACGACAGTAACGATATCTAAGGCAGTAATCCCAGGAGGGACTTTAGATGGCAAAACAGTCACTTATACAGGAAATCCAGAAGGAGTAAAAGTAGAAGGAGTACCAACAGACTTAGTAGTAGAATATACTTACAAGGACAAAGAAGGTAAAACTCTAACAGGAGCACCAACAGAAGCTGGAGAATATACAGTAGAAGCTATCGTTAAAGGAGGAGCTAATTATGAAGATAAGAAGTTCGAAGCTAAAGTAACGATCTCTAAAGCAGTGATTCCTAATGGAACATTAGAAGGTAAAACGGTTACTTATAATGGTAATCCACAGGATGTAAAAGTAGAAGGAGTACCAACAGACTTAGTAGTAGAATATACTTACAAGGACAAAGAAGGTAAAACTCTAACAGGAGCACCAACAGAGGCTGGAGATTACACAG
Organism: Flavobacterium sp.; assembly: GCA_051649065.1. Taxonomy (GTDB): domain Bacteria; phylum Bacteroidota; class Bacteroidia; order Flavobacteriales; family Flavobacteriaceae; genus Flavobacterium. The sequence continues at coordinate 463 of JBOFGJ010000174.1, forward strand.
TAGAGGCAATTGTAAAAGGAGGTGCTAATTATGAAGATAAGAAGTTCACAACTACAATAACAATTGCTAAAGCGGCTATTTCAGGAGTTACTTTTAATGGGAAAGAGACTACTTATAATGGATTGACTCAACGAATTGAAATAGTAGGAGAGTTACCAAAAGAAGCTAGTGTATCTTACGAAAGTAATGAAGGAGTGAATGCAGGAGAGTACTTAGCGAAAGCAATTATTAAAGGAGGTAAAAACTATGAGGATGTAGTTTTAACTACAACTTTAAAAATTAATAAAGCTAATATTACTGGTGTGAGCTTTATCGATAAAGTTGTTGCTTATAATAAGGCTGAGCAGTTCATTGAAATTACAGGAACATTACCAGCAGGCGTGACTGTGGTTTATGAAAAAGCAAAACAAACAGAAGTAGGTATCTATGAAGCTGTTGCTAGAATCGTAGGAGGGGCTAATTATAACGACTTGAGATTAACAGCTAGGTTTGAGATTAAAGAAGATCGCACACCAAGTAAGGATGCAGATATTTTTGAACTGGTTATTAATGGAGTAGTTTATAAAAAGCCAAGTCAAGTGATTGAACATACGCTTAGACCGACACCTTATGAGGATATCACGGATATAGATATTGTGTCGTTTACAGAGTATTCATCGTTAAACGTGCCTGAGGTATTTACTGTAGATACTCGTGATCCTAAAGTATATTATAAGGATATCACAGTGACGTCAGAAGATGGTAAGACAAGTAAAACGTATACGCTTAAACTAATCAAGCCAATTGAGGACAGGTTAATTATCTTACAGAAGTTCCAAAACACACTGTTGATAAACAATAACCCATCTACTAATGGAGGTTATACATTCGTAAGTTACCAGTGGTTTAGAAACGGAGTAGTAGTAGGTACTAAGCAGAGTTATTCTGTAGGACAAGCAGGACGAGATAAATTAAATCCTAATGACAATTACTATTTAATAGTCAAAACGACAACAGGAGAAGAGATTTATAGTACTCGTATTGACATCTATGAAGAACAGAGTAAAGAAATAAAACTTTATCCTAACCCAGTTTCGTCTAGTGATATGACAACTAATATTATGGTTGATTATAGCGCAGCGCAGTTT
>JBOFGJ010000175.1:0-6498 GCA_051649065.1 Flavobacterium sp.
CACTTTAAACTCTTCTTTTCTAAATTCCATTAGTCTTTCTTCTTTGACTAATTTCATCTCTTTACCTGTTAATGGACTTTTCATACTAATTACTTTTTAAAGGGATAGGTCATTTTATATTCAGCAATATGAAATGATATACATAACACATTACTACCTTCGAAACCAAACGAGATTTTAATATATACTTCTTTGTTCTTGATCATTTTACCGAAGACCCACATCAGATCCACCATATAAATTCTCTTGAAAGGGACCTTGTGAATAATCGTCTAATTCTAAGTTTTGTAAAATTAGTTCTCTAAAAGTTGGAGATATCTCTAGGTCAGCTAAAGCTTGAGTGTTTTTTCCTCTGTCATCTCGATAAAGAACTCCCAAAATTGCTAGTTTGACTTTAAATTCTTTAAGAAAATCTAATACCTCTTTTTCCAAAGCAATACTTTTAGTTATACTAATATACGATTTTTGTTGTAAAAACAAATATAAGGTGTTGTTTTACTGTGTTATATGTTTTTAAAAATAAAAAAAGAAATATCATTCTTTGCTTAAATTCAAAACTAACTATACATTTGTACCAGTATTAACGAATAATAGTCTAAATGTACACAGCTAAGTAAAGATTGGTTATATAACCAATAGATAAAAGGACATACTTCAATGTCCAACGAGTGGTTATCATCTTTATAAATTAGGCAACAGTCTTATGTTGTCATAATACTTAGTATCGTGTAAATACATATTTTTTGACCGTGAGGAGTGGTGTACGGGCCACGTATGGAATATTCACATCAATAAACATAGACTATGAGCATAGTTATATCAAACTTATCATATTATCACGCAGATAAAACACCGTTATTTACCCATATCAACCTATCTATTCATACAGGAGAGAAGGTCAGCATTATCGGGCAAAACGGAACAGGAAAAACAACTTTATTAAAATTAATAGCAAGAGAATTAGAGCTATCGAATCCTTCTATTCACATAGTAGGGAGTGTATTCTACTTGCCTCAAAATAAACAATTAGTACAGTCACATACAATCTACGAAGCGATAGGTGTTGCTAATAAAGTCAATGCTTTACGTGCTATCTTAGCAGGCTCAATAGAAGAGTCTGATTATGAAATACTCAATGATCAGTGGGATATCGAGGAGCAGATAGGGAAGGTGTTAGCCTACTGGGGACTAGAGACTATCTCTGCTGATACGACGATGGACTGTCTTAGTGGAGGACAGCAAACAAAAGTGTTATTCGCTAAGATGATGCTGAGTCAGGCGGATATATTATTATTAGATGAGCCTACTAATCATCTAGATGTGGAGACAAAAGCGTTGTTTTATACTTTTGTGCAAGAGTTTAAGGGGACAGTGGTTATCGTGAGTCACGATAGATCGTTATTAGAATTAATGCCTATTACATTTGAAATTACGCCAACTGCAGTTTATAAATACGGAGGAAATTACAGTTTATATAAAGAACAAAAAGAGCTGAGATTACAAGGAATTCAGAGTAAGTTAGATTACCTCTCTAAAGAGATCAAAGAGGCTAAAAAGGCAGATGTCAAACGAACTGAACAAATCAATAAGGACAAAGCACAGAACAAAAAGGCTGAGAAAAATGCAGGGCTACCTAAGATAGTTATTAATGCGATGCGCAATAAAACGGAGAATAGTACAGCTAAACTTCTAGATGTGCATCAACAGAAGAAAGAGGGCATACAGTCTGAATTATCTGAGTTGAGAACACAGTTAGATAGAGATAAGTTGTTTGATATACGCTTTCCTCAATCTAAACTTCACAAAGGAAAAATACTATGGGAAGCAAAAGGGGTGAACTATAGATATTCACCCGTTTTTGAACCTATATTTAAGACAAGCCTTGACTTTAAGTTATTGAGTGGAGATCGTTTATTACTAAAAGGAAAGAACGGTTCGGGTAAGTCTACTTTGTTCAAATTATTACAAGGTGTTTACATCCCTACAACAGGAGAGCTTTATCGCGGGGAAGCTAAAGTGGTTTATCTCGATCAGTTTTACTCTTTACTAGACAGTAATCTTACACCAGTAGAACAATTAGAAAGTACTAATACAGTTAAATATTCTACAGCTGAACTTCGCAATCTGTTGTTTCAATACGGAATAGGAGTAGAGCTATGGACTAATAAGATTAGTACCTTTAGCGGAGGAGAGAAGTTAAAGTTGGTATTGTGTTACTTAACTATTTTACAACCTATTATAGATGTTCTGCTATTAGATGAACCCACTAATAATTTGGATATTATCAGTATAGAGAGTTTAACTAAAGCATTGAATGAATTTAACGGAACAATGATTGTGGTTAGTCATGATAGTAGTTTTATTAAAGAATTAGGGATAGTAGATGTGCTTGATTTGAATTAATAAGTTTAAAGCAATTAGTAAGGTCATCTATTGTCAATAATTTAATAATTAAGTTTTAATAGCTCATTAATTTTAGAATTTACTAAATAATATCTAAATTGCGGAAACAAAAACATCACAAAAACAATATATAATGTCAAACAAAATCACTTCAGCTCAAGTTATTGAGTTAGAAAATAAATACGGAGCACATAATTATCACCCACTACCAGTAGTATTATCTAAAGGTGAAGGGGTATATGTATGGGATGTAGAAGGAAAGAAATACTATGATTTCTTATCTGCTTATTCTGCAGTTAACCAAGGTCACTGTCACCCAGCTATCGTTAAGGCGATTTCTGAGCAAGCAGGTACTTTAGCCCTTACGTCTAGAGCATTTTATAATGATAAGTTAGGGTTCTACGAAGAGAAGATCACTAAGTTATTTGGTTTTGATAAAGTACTACCTATGAACTCAGGTGCTGAGGCTATCGAAACTGCTTTAAAACTATGTAGAAAGTGGGCATATGAAGTAAAAGGTATCGCTGAGAATCAAGCTAAAATCATCGTATGTGAGAATAACTTCCACGGAAGAACGACTACGATTATTTCGTTCTCTAACGATGAAGATGCTCGTAAAAACTATGGTCCTTATACAGATGGATTTATCCGTGTAGCATATAATGATGTAGATGCTTTAAAAACAGCATTAGAAGCAAATAAAGGAACAGTTGCAGGTTTCTTAGTAGAGCCTATCCAAGGTGAAGCAGGTGTATATGTACCAGATGCAGGTTACTTAACTGCAGCTAAGGCATTATGTGAAGAGCACAAAGCATTATTTATCGCTGACGAAGTTCAGACAGGTATCGCTCGTACAGGTAAAATGCTTGCTATCGACCACGAAAATATCAAAGCTGATATCATCGTATTAGGTAAAGCATTATCAGGAGGAGCTTACCCTATTTCTGCTGTATTAGCAAATGACGAGGTAATGAATGTAATCAAACCAGGTCAGCATGGATCTACTTTCGGTGGTAATCCTACTGCTGCTGCTGTAGCTATCGCTGCATTAGACGTAGTACTAGATGAGAAGTTAGCTGATAACGCTGAGAAGTTAGGACAACTGTTTAGAGTAGAGTTAAACAAGTATATCGCGAATAGTAATATTTGTACGTTAGTACGTGGTAAAGGACTATTAAACGCTATTATCATCAACGATACTGAAGAGAGTGATACAGCGTGGAATATCTGTCTTAAACTAAGAGACAACGGATTATTAGCTAAACCAACACACGGTAACATCATCCGTTTCGCTCCACCATTAGTAATGAACGAAGAGCAGTTATTAGACTGTGTACGCATCATCATTGAAACATTAAAAGAATTCGAAAGATAAGATCATTTAGATCTAGTTTATAGAGAATAATATACAATAGCCCTTGTAAGGAAATTACTTCTTACAAGGGCTATTTTTTTGCGTATCTTTGGTTTGACTCTTTTGAGAGTTAAGACGTTATGTGAATATTTATAACGTTAGCGTAAGTGCTTAATTCTAGTAAAAAAGACAAAACTTCTTGAATCCCTTTACACCACTGACTTTAAAGAGGTGTCTTTACTACTTTCTTCAGGAAGTCGTTTAGAAGGGTGTGGGTGTTCTTCCGAAGCCGTTCCGCAGAAAGTACTGTTTTAAATAAAACAAACAACTGTAAATCAATTAAGTATGTTTTTAAATAATGGCGTTTTTAGGCAATTTTTGGCTAAAAATGGCTAAAAGTTCCCTAACTCAAATATAGGACTTTTGATATGCTACTTTTGTGGTGTTATAACATTTGGAGAATATCTACGCGTGAGTAGAAAGTAGGCTATTAAATAGATTAGAAAGGAAAAAAACAGAGTAAGACGTTGTTCTTTTCCTTGTAGAATCAGTTATTCGTAACGAGCAATCACCTCAACACAAATATCAGAAAGAAGTTAATCACTAAACATTTTAGTGATAAGAAGGTGAAGGATTGAATGCTAAACTTACGGTTAATCATCGTAGCTATTACTAGTACTGGCAAGATAAACAGTGCATAGAGCATCGGGTCATAAGCTTCTTCGAATACCCATTTGAAAGGCTCTGATGTATTGGTCTCGATGACATAAAGCCCTCTCATAATCCAGAAAACTAAATTGGTCGTACACAATAGAAATAGTACTATATCTATTGTCTTAATCCAGAACATCTTCATTATTTGTCTAGTTTTGGTTTATGTTTAGCATTTAAGATTGTCCACGCAGTAGCAAAGGCTAGCTGTGTACGAGTCTTTAGCTTCGGGAAGTTGATCTTGTCATAAGTATCACTAGGTTGGTGATAGTCATCGTGTGTTCCGTTAAAGTAAAACATTGCCGGTATTCCTTTCTCTGCGAAACTATAATGATCAGAACGATAGTAGTATTGTTCAGGGTGCTTCTCGTCATTATAAGTATAATCTAGCGTCACATTAACAGAATTAGCATTAGCAGATTCGGACATCTTATGTAAGTCTTGACTTAGTTTATCCGCTCCGATGACATAGATATAATCTTCTTTACCTGCGTATCTCTTATCTTCACGTCCTATCATATCAATGTTGATATTAGCAATGATATTTTCTAATGGAACAATGGGATTGGCAACATAATATTTAGAGCCAAATAGCCCAAACTCTTCCCCAGTAACGTGTAAGAATAGTACAGAGCGCTTAGGTCTGATACCTTGTTTTTCTAATGATTTGAAGACTCGAGCCATTTCCATTACTGCCACGGTACCTGATCCATTATCATCCGCTCCATAGTAGATTTGGTCTAATAATATCCCCATATGATCATAATGAGCAGAGATTACTAATATTTCGTCAGGTATCTCACTACCTTCTATAAATGCCATTACATTCTCACTGTCTTTAAGGCGCATCATAGCACCTCTCATAAATTTGGCAGGTACAGGCTGAATGTAGCTAGTAGCCTGCTTTGGATAAGCGATATGATGTGATTGATAGAAGTTGACTAGATATTCGGTTGCTTTCTTTTGTCCTGGTTCACCTGTTCTTCTTCCTTCAAATTCGTCAGAAGTCAATACTTTTAGATTGACAGCCATAGAATCCGCAGATATCTGTTGCCAATAATCAGCTGTAGTCTGAATAGATTCTACTGTTGTACTTGATGTTTTACATCCTGTAAGAGAAAGGGTAAGAACTAGAAGGCCTGCTGTTACTTTATATAGGTTCATCGTATTTATTCAAATTGTGTTTGTTGTAAAGATAAGCATTCAGTGCGGTTTGCTATAGTTTTAGTATAAGATAGCTATAGTTTTTTTATCTTTGTTTTAAATCAAAAAAATAATGAGTAAAATCGTTTTTATTACAGGAGGTTCTTCTGGTATAGGTAAGAGTGTAGGAGAGTATTTGACACAACAAGGGTGTAAAGTATATGGTACAAGTAGAAATCCGGAGAACGTAGTAGATTCAAAGATTCCGTTAGTCCGTCTAGATGTTCGTGATACGGCGAGTATTCAGTCTGCTATTAAGGAAGTTATAGCTATAGAAGGTCGAATAGATGTCTTAATTAATAATGCAGGAGTAGGGATCACAGGACCAATAGAAGAGGTGCCTGCTGAACATATCTTAAACAACTTTCAGACAAATGTATTCGGGCCTATTGAGGTGATGAAAGCAGTGCTTCCTTTTATGAGAGAGAGAAGATCAGGATTAATTATCAATGTTACGTCTATTGCAGGGTATATGGGATTGCCGTTTAGAGGAGTGTACTCTTCGTCTAAGGGGGCATTAGAGTTGATCACTGAAGCGATGCGTATGGAGTTAAAACCATTCAATGTAGAAGTCACTAATGTAGCTCCAGGTGACTTCGCTACGAATATAGCTGCTGGGCGTTATCATGCGCCTGTATTAGAAGATTCAGCTTATAAAGAGGTGTATCAGATGTCTTTAGATATGATGGATGAACACGTGAATAGTGGGGGTGATCCTATCGAGATGGCTAAAGCAATACACACGATTATCAATACACCTAAACCTAAGGTGAGATATGTAGTAGGAGAACCACTTCAGAAGTTTTCACTTATATTGAAGAAGATAT
>JBOFGJ010000176.1:0-1320 GCA_051649065.1 Flavobacterium sp.
TATATCCCTCCATGACATCTATCTTACCGATACTTTCTCCTCCATTATAAGTCTTTCCTAAGATTGCTTCAAAAGATGATAACCTACCTGACACAGGCGCTTTAAGTAAGAAGTTCTGTTTATTTTCTCTCAGCTGTTCTAAGCTTCTGTTCATTACAGCTAGTGACTGATCTATTTGTCTAACTTGTAATATATTACTTTGTTTCTCTTTTTGAATACTTTCTTCCATTAGTGCCTTGCGCTTTTTCTGATAATTCAACGCCTCTTTTGTCTTGTTCCAATCACTCTCTGATAGTATCTCTTGATCGTGTAACTTCTTGTTCAAATCATACTGAAGTTCTGCATTCTTATAATCGTACTCTATACTTATTAAATCTTTCGTTAAATTTAGCTCTTGAGTGCGAATATTCATCTTATTCACATTTAAATTATTCATTTGTTCTATCAAAGAAGCCTCTTGAGACATAAAACTAAACTCAGAACTCGGGTTGTAAAGCCTTACTAGTGGCTGTCCTTTCTCTACTATACTCCCATTCTCCACTAATCGTTCTAATACAGCCCCACCTTCAGTAATATTTACTAATAAAGAATGTAGTGGTTCTACATGCGATTGAAAAGAAATATACTCTTCAAAAAAGTTCTCTTCCACAGCTCGAACTCTAATCTCTTTCTTAGAAACATTCAACGCTATATTCTGAAAGAAAGTAACATAACTCACCAATCCCAAAGCGATAATACCACATATGATGAGTATTATCTTAACTTTTTTTCTATTTTTACGAGGAATAGTACGATCCATTATTAACTGTTTTATAAGTATACTAACAATAATGTGCCAATCATTAAAAAACATATTAAACACTACTAATCAACAACTTAATAATAATCAATAAAAACAACTGTTCACTATCGGACACTAAATCGTTCGCTTTTGAAATACACCATACAATCATGAGAAAAACTAACGCCACAATTCTTATATTAGACGACAATTCTGAAGTACTTATCGCGGCAAAAATGCTTCTAAAAAGACACTTCGAAAACATATTGACGAATAATAACCCTAAAAAATTAGCTGAAATACTTTCTCAAGAAGAAGTAGACGTAATTATTTTAGACATGAACTATCGCGTCGGTTTTGAGGATGGTAAAGAAGGTATCTTTTGGTTTAAAGAAATTAAAAAAATATCTCCTACTACTCAGATTATTTTAATGACTTCTTATGGTAAAGTAGAAACTGCTGTAGAAGGTATCAAACTTGGAGCTGTAGATTATATCCTTAAGCCATGGAACAATGAATCTCTTATAGAAACAGTCAAA
>JBOFGJ010000177.1:0-2591 GCA_051649065.1 Flavobacterium sp.
AACCTGACTTATTTAAAACAAGGTAATGTAGTACAACAGCGTATTGGAGAGGTACTTGAACAATATTGTATAATGGAGACACTTAAGGCTTTTGATCCTGTATTGATAGGAACCTTTCCTATTGATATTGCGATAGAGAGTAGTGATTTAGATATTGCTTGTTGTTTTGAGGATAGGGAAGGGTTTATTCAAGTAGTAGAAACTGCTTTTTCTTCTATGCCAGACTATGTGTTGACAGAGGTGATTATTGCTAGTATACCTACTGTAGTCGTCAATTTTACGATAGCAGAGTTTCCTGTAGAATTATTCGCTCAGTCTATTGTTGTAAATAAGCAGAATGGCTATAGACATATGCTGATAGAACACACTATTTTGCAATCTAAAGGAGAGGTGTTTAGACAAGAAGTTGTCAAGCTAAAAGAATCGGGAATAAAGACAGAACCTGCATTCGCTAAGTTATTAGGATTAGAGGGAGATCCTTATGAAGCACTGTTAATGTATAAAAATAGATAGAGGTAAGGAGTCAAGATACCTACTGCTTATATGTAGTAGGTATCTGATAAATGAGTTATTATGTTTACAATCCAACTTTTCCTTCCGCCCAAAAAGGCTGTGTGATGATATTATTGGCAGACACTCCTTTTGCTCTAAGTGCCTTTCTGAACTTCTGTATACTTTTACTATTACCCATAAGGTAAAATTGTCCATGTATAATCTTATTCCATCGATAAGTATCTATAGATCCTAGATAATCTACCGCTGGATATACTTCTTTATCATCTGATTTCTCGATGTACTCCATATAAGGCAAATAGTTGTTGGCATATGGTATCGCATTATTACTCAACTCAAGTATACCCTCTAGTTTGTGATTGTTTTTTTTCATTTCTTCTTGTAATGCTTGGCAAAAACCGATACAAGTATCATCCCCATAGAAAAAATGATAATAGGTGTTTTCATCATAAACATTCTGACCTCTAGGTAGACTAGACGTTAGTTGCACTCCGATGGCTACTTCTCTAAAAAAGGTTGTTCCTGGACCTTTAGCTTTCTGATGAAAGAGCACATCGAAGTACCCTTCTTCTTTATTAAAAGTACTAGGTGTATAGTTTCGATATTCAGTATCTGATATCTGCATTAGTATAGCATGTCCTATTTCATATTTTGAATTAGATAGGTTTGCTTCAAAGCGTATTCTCAAAAGTTCAGTACTTATTTGTTCTTTTTGAGTAACTGTAACAGTGATAAACATCTTGCTCCAAGCAGTCTTTACTATCGTTCCTATTAGTTTTGGTATCTTCGGCATATCATTTTTATTTAAAACAAAGGTCTAGATAAACTGATTCTAAATAATAAAACTTTAATAGAAGATGATTGGATAAATAGAGGGATGGCGCCTTCGGCTTAAATTAAGAATTAGGAATTAAGAATGGTTGCCTACGGCATGATATACTTAGATGACGAGGTGCCTGAGGCTTAAATTAGGAGTTAAGAATTAGGAATGTTTGCCTTCGGCATTAGGATATACACGGTACGGATTTCAAATCCGCACCAGCGTAGATAGGAAACGGGGAACTGTAGGGGCGAATTGCAATTCGCCCTTACGACATCACATCATCACGACATCACATCATCACAACATCACGACATCACAACATCACAAAAAGACTTAAACTCGCACTGCATCTCTAAATTGTAGAGGAGTCTGATAAGTTAGTTTTTTAAACATACGTGAAAAATAGGTATGATCTTCAAAACCAAGATTAAAAGCAATCTCTTTAACTGGTTTGTTGGTATAATACAGTAGGCGTTTAGCTTCATCTAGAATAGATTTCTTAAGCCAATAACTTACTGTATGACCTGTTGTTTTCTTCACACAGTCATTAAGATGAGCGGTGGTTATGTTTAACTTATTTGCAAAGTAAGAGGGTAGATTTAAGTGCGTCTGATGTGTGATTAGACGTTTAAAATTACCTGTGATTACAGTTGGTTGAGACTGTGTTCCCAATTCTTTTACTGGTTGTATATGTGTAGTCTGAGAGCAGATGCTATATAATGCTGTTGAGAACAGACCATTGATGATCTGCATCTTGTGTTGGCTATCTGTTGCAGTGTGCTTCTTCATTAATTCAAAAGTAGTAGCGAGCATATCCATCTCATCTTCTTTTATGCTTAGAAGTTGTTGACTCTCAGGTAGTGTGTACAGTAGATCATTGATGTCATTAGGGATTCTATATTCTTGTATACCTAAAAGATATCCTCTGAAGTCATCACTAATATGTCTAACGTTGTGTATTTGATGAGGCTTAACGATAAGTATGTTATTGCGCAGGGCAGTGAATGTCTCCATCTCACAGTCCATTCTCATCTCTCCATTAGTAATAATAGATATTACGTAATAATCATCTCTATGCGTATAGTTAATGATAGACTTCTTTTGATATATATGGGTATGATCTTTTACATAAATACCACCTAAAGCTTTAGGAGACTGGCTGTACGTGATAATTTCGTTAGTATTAGTCATTTGTATATCAAATTATATGATATACAAAGGTATGATAATTATTTAGAATCTATTTAAATAAGTT
>JBOFGJ010000178.1:0-24149 GCA_051649065.1 Flavobacterium sp.
CTGATTTCGGTAACCATACGATTAGAAAGCATGTGTAATTCATCCTTCTTTTGTTTAAAATGTCCTAATCCATATAAACGGATTTCTCGCTCATTCACATTTAACTGATGTGTCTCACTCATCATCTTCTGTTTATAAACCTGTCTAATCTCTTCAAAAGAACGAAAAACACTTACATAATACCTAGTAGCCTTTTCTATTATAGCAGCTGCTACAGCACTAGGTGTTTTAAAATATCTAGAAGACACATAATCTGCTATAGTACTATCTGTCTCATGACCTATACCTGTAAATACTGGAGTATGAGTAGTAGCTATCTTTACCGCCAGATTATAGTTATTAAAGACATCTAGATCTAATGGCGAGCCTCCTCCCCTAATTACTACAATAGCATCATAGGTAGCGACAGGTATCCGATCTATAGCAGCTACAATACTACTAACAGCCTGCTCCCCCTGTACTTGACAGTCAAAGTGTGTAACGTGAAAAACAAAGTTGTTTTCATTCACTTCTAGCTGTTTAATAAAATCCGCATGTCCTGCAGTACCAGCAGAGCTAACTAAAGCGATATGCTGTATTACTATTGGTACAGGAAGTGTTCTATTAAGATCCAAATACCCTTTTTCTCTAAGCTTAATGAGGTTCTCTTGCTTGATGCGCTCTACTTCACCTAATGAATAAGACAAGTCAATACGATGAATATTAATAGATAGTCCATATACGTTACTAAATGTGACCTCACAGTAACACATAATCTCCGCTCCTTCTTTTAATATCTCCTTAGCATTATCTCCTAGTATATTCTTAATAACACTAGCGTTACTTTGCCAAATATTTGCTCTACACTTTGCTAAAGTTATACCCTCATAATTCTCTACTAATTCAAGGTAGATATGACCTTTTCGGTCTTCCTTAAGCTGACCTATTTCCGTCTTTAACCAGAAGAAATTGTTCGAGATAGCACTATCCACGATTTCCTTTACCCTTGAGAGGATAGTACTCAGTCGGTGATATCTGTTACCTTCATACATATACTACTTGCTTAAAAAACGTTTTGTTCAAAAATACAATGTTTATAAGAGATTATTATCTTTTTAGCGCATTTAGTCGTATCATATACATTACTAAAAAAAGGTTGAAGACTTTACCTTATTACTTTCATTATAGCCATACTTCTGAAGTAAAAATACTTCCTTTTCTAATTAAAAAACTCGTAATCAACAAATTTGCTATAACTTATCTCAATACCAAGCAATTAAATGACAAGTACTGACGTTAGATAAATAAACGGAACAAAGCTATAATAAATGAAAAAAAACATGGTAACCTATACAGTAAATAGCATTAAACACGAATATTAGGTATATCTTTTTTATCTTTGTTATCCAAAACAAAAAAAGATATGACGTCTATAAAAATCATCAATAAATCAAAGCATCCTTTGCCTAGCTATGAGACTAATCAGTCTGCTGGTATGGATCTAAGAGCTAACATAGAAGAGCCTATTACCTTAAACTCTTTAGAAAGAGCTATAGTTCCTACTGGTTTGTTCATCGAATTACCTGAAGGATACGAAGCACAGATAAGACCTAGAAGCGGACTAGCTGCTAAGAAAGGAATTACTCTACTAAATAGCCCTGGTACTATAGATGCTGATTATAGAGGTGAAATCGGAGTAATCTTAGTAAATCTATCTAAAGACCCATTCGTTATCGAAAATGGGGAACGCATCGCTCAGATGGTTATTGCTAAGTTTGAACAGATCCAATGGGCTCCTGCAGAAGTACTGTCTGAGACAGAAAGAGGTGCTGGTGGTTTTGGAAGTACAGGAGTAAAATAGTGAATGAAAATATATAAGAAAGTAAGGAAATGAAAATAATCGTACCAATGGCAGGTCGTGGGTCTAGACTACGTCCCCATACATTAACTGTACCTAAACCATTAATACCTATCGCTGGTAAACCTATTGTACATAGATTAGTAGAAGATATCGCTAAAGTACTTAATGATAAAATAGACGAAATAGCGTTTATCATTCATGAGAGCTTTGGTAAGCAGGTAGAGACTGACTTAATCGCTATCGCTACTAAACTTGGAGCTAAAGGTACTATCTGTTACCAAAACGAGGCTTTAGGTACCGCTCATGCGATCTTATGTGCTAAAGAAGCGATGCAAGGTCCTATCGTAGTAGCTTATGCAGACACACTATTCCGTGCAGATTTTAACTTAGAGAAAGATGCTGATAGTGTAATCTGGGTAAAACAAGTAGAAGATCCTAGTGCTTTCGGTGTAGTGAAATTAAATGAGAACAATGATATCGTAGACTTCGTAGAGAAGCCTAAAGAATTCGTATCTGACTTAGCTATTATCGGTATCTATTACTTTAAAAGTGGTGAGACATTGCGTAAAGAATTAGAATATCTATTAGACAATAATATTATCAAAGGTGGTGAATACCAACTGACTGATGCTTTAGAAAACATGAAACTAAAAGGTATGCGTTTCGTACCTGGTCAAGTAGATGAGTGGATGGATTGTGGTAATAAAAATGTGACTGTAGACACTAACAACAGAATGTTAGGATTCTTAGAAAATGACAATGAGAACTATATCGCTGCTAATGTCACATTAGACAACAGTACAATCATTCGTCCATGTTATATCGGTGAAAATGTAGTATTAGTCAATGCTACTATAGGTCCTAATGTATCATTAGGTGATAACTGTAAAGTAGAAAATGCTACAATAAAAAACAGTCTTATCCAGACTAACTCAACAATTAAGAATGCTAATCTAGATAATGCTATGGTGGGTAACCACGCTACTTATGATGGTAAACATACTAGTATTAGCATAGGAGACTACTCTGTATTAGACTAAGAATCTAAATATCACTAAAAAATACTAAATCCGTTTTAAACTTTATTTAAAACGGATTTTTTTTATATACCTTGCTACATAAAATGTGTATTATACTAAATACTTATGAGAAAAATAACCTTACTTATACTGTGCACTTTATTTTTAGCTGTTGGCTGTAAAAAGAAAAACACGAATAATATATTAGATGAAGGAGAAGCGAATAATACTAAGACAGTACTTAACATCTTAAATAATCACAATAAACAGATCTTAGACTTCCAAACAGCAGCTATTAGAACAACATCGACCTATGATGACAATGGCGATTCTAAAAAAGTTTCTATGGATATCTTTATAGAAAAAGATAAACAAATACTACTAAATATTCGCTTTATAGGTATTCCTATTGCTAAAGCATATGTGACTCCTAAAGGGGTACAGTACTATGAGAAATGGAATAAAGTGTACTTTGAAGGAGACTTTAGTATGCTGAGCAAATGGATTGGAACAGATTTGAATTACAACAAATTTCAAAACTTATTACTAGGACAGGCATTAGATACTCAATCTGAAACAACAAAATATGTTGCTACTATAGAAGATGGTTTACACAAGATAAAATCTAAAGTACAAGAGGGCATCGAGTCTGCTTACTTCTTCGAAGATCAGAACGGATTATTAAAAAAAGAACAGATAACTCAAGCTTCTAGTAACAGATTAGTGACAATTTCTTATCCTGAATATAAAAAAGTAGGAAAATATACCACTCCTACTGAAATAAATATAGACGCAAGACAAGAAAAAACCATACATTTGAACATTCGTTATGACAACGTGACTTTTAATGAGAATCTCAACTTTAATTACAAAGTACCAGCGGGTTATAAACAAATCGGAATAAAGCAATAAGAGTAAAAACAGAATATCCATAAGCCTAATTTATGGTGTATTCTACTTAACAAAAGAAGTAATCTACAAATGACACGAGCGTATTTATCCTTATTTATACTACTATGTACAGTTTTTGCATACGGGCAAAAGAAAGAAACGCAAGAACAACTTGAACGTAGAAAACAACAAATTCTTGTTGAGATTAATATTGTCAAAGACTTACTTAAAAAAGAAAAATCTAAAGAGCGCAATATATTATTAGAGATAAATGATAACAACAGAAAGATTAACTTAAACAAGCAGTTGATTGGTAATGTACAGAAACAAATTGCTGTAACGAATACCAATATCTCTAATACTCAAAAAGAAGTAGATACTCAAGAGGCAGAATTAGCAAAGCAGAGAAAAGAGTACGCTGATCTAGTGCTAAAGTCATATAAAACGAAGTCTAGTCAGAGTAGACTTATGTTTATCTTATCTTCTGATAACTTCCTTCAAGCTTATAAACGCGTTCAATATATGAAGCAATATGCTGATTATAGAAAATCACAAGCTGAAGAAGTAAGAGTTAAGGCCGAAGCGCTGAAAGTATCTGTAACTAGACTAAATGCACAGAAAAACACCCAACAGAAGTTGTTAGTAGAACAGCAACAAAATGAAAAAACATTAAAAGAAGACTTAAGTGAACAACAGAACTTAATGTCTATCGTACAAAAAGACCAAAAGAAGTATAACGAACATATCAAGAAAAAACAAGACGAATCAAAAGCTATTGATAGAAAGATCAAACAATTGATTAAAGAAGCTATTGAGGAGGCTAACCGTATCGCTCGTGAGAAGGCTGCTAAAGAAGGTAAAAAGACAACTAAGTCTACTTCTTCTAGTAACTCTTCTACAACATTCGAACTTACTCCTGAAGGTAAGTTAGTCGCTGATAACTTTAAAGCAAATCAAGGTAAACTTCCTTGGCCTGTATCGAAGGGATATATATCTCTACCTTATGGAGATCAGCCACACCCTGTACAAACTCAACTGACGATACACAATAGTGGTGTAGAAATCACTACTGAGTCTGGTACTAGAGCAAGAGCTGTATTCGGAGGAGAAGTATTACAGGTACAAGTATTACCAGGAGGAAATAAAGCTGTACTAATACAACACGGGGATTACATTACCGTTTATCAAAACTTAGGTAGTGTCTCTGTGCAAAAAGGAGATAAAGTAAGTACAAAACAAGATATCGGCTCTATCAGTACAAATAGTTCAGGTCAGACTGTACTTAAATTCCTATTATCTCGAAATACTGATATCTACAACCCACAAAGTTGGTTAAGTAGAAGTAACTAATTCGTATTTAAAACTATGGATCTAAAGTCATCTTTCAACATATTTAATTGGGTAAAAGAAAATAAGGATTTATTAAAACCACCTGTTGGTAATAAAAATATCTATCCAGAGGCATCTGACTATATCATTATGGTGGTAGGTGGACCTAATTCTAGAAAGGATTTTCACTATAACGAAGCAGAAGAATTCTTCTTTCAATTAGAAGGAACTATTCACATTGATATACAAGAGGATAACGAGCGAAAACGCATCACTCTTAATGAGGGAGACATATACCTTTTGCCAGCAAAAGTACCTCACTCCCCTATTCGTACTGAAAACTCAGTAGGATTAGTCGTAGAAAAAAAGAGAAAAGATGACAATGCAGTAGATGGCCTTATGTGGTTCTGTGAGAACTGTAATCATAAACTATATGACGTATACTTTAAACTTACTGATATAGAAAAAGACTTTCTTCCACACTTTAAACACTTCTATTCTTCAGAAGAGTTGAGAACGTGTGATTGCTGTCAAACAATTATGTCTGCAGATTCTAAGTTTGTAGAATAATAGCACCTTTAACCTAGATTAAGCGATAAACAGATAAACGAAAAGTACTTGGCTAATGCTTAATCTCGGTTTAAATGTTCCCTTCAGATTTCAGATAGTATACTGAACATTACACATATAGTCAATTATTTTTTTTATATATTAGCAAGTAACAATCAATTACAAACTATAAACAAAAAGAAATGACTACACCTAATAACCAATTTGGTATATCAGAAGTATTAGAAAAATTAGGGCTTGTAGCAGAGAACAAAGGTTCATCTACAGGTCTTAATTCGTTTTCTAATGGAAAAATCATAGAATCATACTCACCTGTTGATGGTCAGCTTATCGCTAAAGTGCAAGCGTCTACAAAAGAAGATTATCAACAAGTAATGGCTAAAGCAGAAGAAGCATTTAAAAGCTGGCGCCTAGTACCTGCTCCTAAAAGAGGAGAAATCGTAAGACAAATCGGAGAAGAACTAAGAAACAAGAAAGAATACTTAGGTAAACTTGTCTCTTATGAAATGGGAAAAAGCTTACAAGAGGGATTAGGAGAAGTACAAGAGATGATAGATATCTGTGACTTCGCTGTAGGTCTATCTCGTCAATTATACGGATTAACAATGCACTCTGAGCGCCCAATGCACAGAATGTATGAGCAATGGCATCCAATGGGTGTAGTTGGTATCATCTCTGCATTTAACTTCCCTGTAGCAGTATGGAGCTGGAATACTATGTTAGCTTGGGTATGTGGTGACGTATGTATTTGGAAACCAAGTTCTAAAACACCTCTATGTGGTGTAGCCTGTCAAAATATAGTAGCTGGAGTTTTTAAAAAGAACGATATCCCAGAAGGTGTATGTAATCTAGTTATCGGTAACGAATGTGGTGATCTTATCAACACAGATCCTAGAATCCCTCTAGTATCATTTACTGGATCTACGCGTATCGGAAGACATGTGTCTAAAACTGTAGCAGAGCGTTTCGGTAACACTATTCTAGAGCTAGGAGGTAATAATGCTATCATCGTATCAGAACATGCAGACATCAATATGGTATTAGTAGGTGCTGTATTCGGTGCTGTAGGTACTGCAGGACAACGCTGTACAAGTACTAGAAGGCTTATCATCCACGAAAGTGTATATGATAAAACAATCGATGTATTACAAAAAGCGTATGCCCAACTAAAAATAGGTAATCCTTTAGATGCTAATAACCACGTTGGCCCTCTTATTGACAAAGGAGCTGTAAAAGATTATTTGGATGCTATCGAAAAAGCAAAAGCAGAAGGTGGTAAAATAATAGTAGAAGGTGGAGTATTAAACGGTGTTGGTTATGAAAGTGGATGTTATGTAAAACCGTGTATCATAGAGGGTAAAAATAGTTTCGAAATTATACAAGCAGAAACCTTCGCTCCTATCTTATATGTAATGAAGTATAAAGATATCGAAGAAGCTATCGCTATGCAAAATGGGGTGCCTCAAGGACTATCTTCTTCTATCTTCACAAACAGTATGAGAGAGATGGAACTATTCTTATCACAAGCTGGGTCTGACTGTGGTATCGCGAATGTGAATATCGGTACATCAGGTGCAGAGATAGGTGGAGCCTTCGGAGGAGAGAAAGAAACCGGAGGAGGTAGAGAGTCTGGATCTGATGCTTGGAAGGCATATATGAGAAGACAGACTAATACGATTAACTACGGTACTCAGTTGCCTTTAGCACAAGGTATCAAGTTTGACTTCTAAGATTATAACATAAATAACCAAAGCACCTACGAGAGTAGGTGCTTTTTTTTTGTGATTTCCATACTTCAAGCTGTGGTATCAAATCTTTTAAAAATATCAAACTCATTTGAGTCAGGAGCTCATCAAGAGTGGGTCAATAATTCTCCAGTAAAAAGGATTCTCAGTAGAACAATGTTGTGGTAATGTTGAAGAAGTATTGAAGTGACTGTAATAAAAGATAAGCATTAATACTCTTGTTACAACCTTGTATTTTATTATCAATTAGAAGTTAAACCCAGATTATGCAATAAACATATAAACGAAAAGTAATTATACAAAATAGGTCTGAAGTAGTGAAAGGGCTGAGTTTAAAATAGTCCTGTGAACTGTTTTAAAATGAAGAGCCAGCAGTAGCAAAGCATGTAGTATGGTTTTAAAGCTAATGAAAGAGATATGAAGTAGAATTGCTTTCTAGTATTTGGCTAATGCTTAATCTGGGTTAAAAAGCCAAGACAATTTAGTACAAAAAAAAGGTGTTTACATCTAGTAAACACCTTTATATATTATTCTTTTAATTGGATTAGAATCTATATCCTAAATTAATTCCTGCATTAAACTCTATAGCAGAAAATCTGTCATTCACTTCACTACTAAAGTTTCTAGCAATAGAAGCAAAAGGGTTAATCGTAAATGAATCTCCTAATGTCCATTTATATCCACCTCCTACACCAAAGATAAAACTATTCATATCAGTTTCTGTTCTTACTGTAGTATCTAATTCACCATTATAAATATTCTCTTTAAAATTACCAAAACGGTACTTTAAGAAAGGGGATACTACATAACCACTACCATGCTCTCCATTCTTACCACCTAAATAATAATTGTAATTCACAACTAAGCTATTGGTATTAAACTTTTGGTCTTTTCCTCCCTTTTCTTTGTGATAAGCAAAACGATCATTGATATTAAAGTTCGCACCTATTGACTGATTGTGCCCGATAAAGTGCTCATATCCTAGTTCTACAGAAGCTAAAGCTAATGTATTAAATACGTTTATCTTTACCTCGTTAACAGCTTGGGCTCTAGCCCCAATCGTACCTACAAAAAGTAGAAATACAAGACATAATTTTTTCATACAGCGTTATTATTTTCGACAAATATAGTGATTTGTATCGTTTCTCTTATTATTTATGGTTTCTTCCCTCTTCATTTGGATATAAACTAGCCACTGAATCACTCTGCCAAAACTGCTTTGTATCGATATCAAGAATAGAGATACATCCCATAAAAGCAGCGCCAGTATCAATATTCCATACATTGGCATAATTCGTAGGATGTTTGAAGCCAAAGTTAGTAACAGGTGTGTGGCCAATATATATTTCACTATGATGAAGTAATCTTTTTGGATAACGAGAATCTTCTTTAGATATAGAAGAATCCATAGCCATCACCATCTCCCATAGCGTGCGATCCCAATAAAGGTATTCTTTAAAGAACTCTGTTTTCACCCCTCTAGGGTTCGTAAAGCCTGCGTGAACGAATAATCTATTGTCTTGATCAATGTAATAATCTAATAACTCCTCAAAAAAAACTAGATGTTCATCGCATTTTTCTTTCGTTATATTATCCAAAGAATAAGACTTCATAGAAGAACTACCTCCATTGCTCTCCCATATTTTATTTTCTATACCCGTCTGAAGCCATTTTACTAATAAAGTCTCATGATTTCCTCTTAAGAATATACACTTATGCGTTAATCTCAACTGTAATAAATAATCTACTACTTTCTCTGATTCACTCCATCCATCTACATAGTCTCCTAAAAAAATCAAATTATCCTCAGTAGTTACTTTAGCGCGCTCCATAACTTGTAACAATGCTTTATAACCACCGTGTATATCTCCTATAACTAATGTTCTATTCATCTACTTCTGTTTCATATTTTAGTTTACGCAAGATACGCATTACTTCTTTAAAGGCTATAAATAGCTGAGGGTCATCTGAGTATTTTAAATAATCTTTAACGGAGATTAGTTCCTCTTTAGCATTCTCAAAACCATTAAGATAACATAACATCAAATTAAAACATAGTTTTCCTAATACTCGTTCCTCTTTAAGTGTAAGTTTTAAATTATTCTGGATTTTAAAAATAACGTTTAGACTACTGCCATAGATATGACCTAATATATTCTTATTATATGAAGGTGCTTTAAATAGAACGGTATTAGTCATAGAGTAAGTACCATTCTCAGAGAATGTAATCATTACTTCTTCGAATGGGTAATAACTCGTTTTATCATTCAGTCCAAGATTAAGGTATTCAGTAATAACAAACTTGTGTCCATTATAAGCAATAGTAACAGAATCTAAGTCAGAATAGAATAATTTAATATGCTCATTAACGAACTCTATATCTACTCGAGAATAAAAAGGCATCCCTCTTACCATCTTCTTATTACCAGCCCAACAGATAATAAACTGCTCTCTAAATACATTATATCTAGGTTTCATATCCCTATGAGTATCTGTCATAAAAGAGATAACACTGTCTAAGATACTCGCTAAATCGTTCTGAGAGTTTTTCTCTATACTCTTTACTATCTCCTTGTTTGTACTACGTGGTACCGCCACATTAGGCAAAGACGTACTACCTATACGCACAAAGTAACTTCCTTCTACTACCTCTCCAATAGTTCTTTTAAAAGTGGTCAATCCATTTATAGAACGAATCGATACTAAACCTACTACCCTATCTTTAGGCAAGTCATTAAATGCTACATTATCATAGGTTATATAAGGAGGATTCTCTAAATAAGCATTGATAAGATTCTGTATCTTACTATCATCATAGAAGTCTACTCCTACTATTTCGTTATCTTCGTCTTCAATTCCTACTAATAAATATGAACTATTATCAGGGTTTGAATTTGCTAAGGCACAGATATGTTTTAAAAACTTAGCCTTGCCTGATTTACTGTGCAGATTGAGCTGACGCTTCTTGTCATAGAAGCTATTTTCATCATAATGTGCAAGTAAATTTTTAATAAGTAATCGCTTATTAATCACAACATTTTTGTTTTTGTTCTTAAAATTATAAAAAGAAAGTCACAATTCAGACCTAAATGCGAAAACTCAATGTTATATTTAACCATACATTAACAACTAGGTAAGGATTATTTTTTGAATTTGCGGTAAGAATCAAAAAAGTATATTACTTTAGAAAAAAACTATATATATGGACACAACAGGATCTAATTATGATATCCGTGAACTAAACGAATTAATAGAAAAGGAGAGTGCTTTTATCGACATTCTAACAATGGAAATGAACAAAGTCATTGTTGGTCAAAGACATATGATTGACAGACTATTGATCGGACTGTTAGGTCAAGGTCATATATTACTAGAAGGTGTACCTGGTCTAGCAAAGACTTTAGCCATTAATACTTTATCTAAAGCAGTACATGGATCGTTTAATCGTATTCAGTTTACTCCTGACTTATTACCTGCAGATGTAATCGGTACGATGATTTACAATGTAAAAGAGAATGACTTTTCGATTAGAAAGGGACCTATCTTCGCTAACTTCATCTTAGCCGATGAGATTAACCGTGCTCCAGCGAAAGTACAATCTGCTTTATTAGAGGCAATGCAGGAGAAGCAAGTAACGATCAGTGATGAAACATATAAATTAGACAAACCATTCTTAGTAATGGCTACTCAAAACCCTGTAGAGCAAGAAGGTACTTATCCTCTACCAGAGGCACAGATGGACCGTTTTATGCTTAAGACAGTTATAGATTATCCAAAGTTAGAGGATGAAAGACTTGTTATCCGTCAAAACTTAGCTGGTGAAAAAACGCAAATAAATGCTGTAGTAACGCTAGAGCAAATACAAAGAGCTCAAGAAGCAGTGAAGAAAGTGTATATGGATGAAAAAATCGAGAAGTATATCTTAGATATCATCTTTGCTACACGTTATCCTGAGCAATTTAAACTTGAGAAACTGAAGCCTATGATTAGCTTTGGTGCATCTCCACGTGGAAGTATCAACTTAGCTTTAGCTGCTAAATGTTATGCATTTATCAAAAAAAGAGGTTATGTAATCCCTGAAGATGTTAGAGCTGTAGTAATAGATGTACTGCGTCATAGAATAGGTGTTACGTACGAAGCTGAAGCTGAAAACATTACTTCTGTAGATATTATTAACCAAATCGTAAATGAAATAGAAGTGCCTTAATCGAAAGAAACTTCATATAGCTCAAGGCCTATTTATAGTTAACTGTAAATAGGTTTTGAAGGTTTTGTTAATTAGAAAGGTAATTGTCATGGAAACGAAAGACATCTTAAAGAAGGTCAAAAAGATAGAGATAAAAACAAAGCGCTTAAGCGACCACATTTTTTCAGGAGAGTATCATACTTCTTTTAAAGGAAAAGGTATGACTTTCTCAGAAGTTCGTCAGTACCAATTCGGTGATGATATAAGAGCAATTGATTGGAATGTTACAGCGAGATATAACGAACCTTATATCAAGGTATTTGAAGAAGAGCGCGAGTTGACGATGATGCTTTTGGTAGATGTGAGTGGATCAGAATGCTTTGGTTCGTCAGATCAATTTAAAGAAGATATTGTTTTAGAAATCGCTGCTACGCTTGCATTTTCTGCTACACAGAACAATGATAAAATAGGTTTAATTCTATTCTCTGACCAGATCGAACTATTCATCCCTCCTAAAAAAGGGAAGACACATGTATTGAGAATAATCAGAGAGATGATTAATTTTAAACCAAAAAGTTTAAAGACAGATGTGGGTTTTGCACTTGAATACTTATCTAAGGTAGTTAAGAAGAAAGCTATTGTATTTGTTATTTCTGACTTCCTAACTCCATCTTTCGAACAGACTTTAAGAATATCAGCTAAAAAGCATGATATCACTGGAATACGAATCTATGACAAAAGAGAAAAAGAACTACCTAATGTAGGTCTTATCAATGTATTTGATGCTGAGTCTCATACAGAACAATTAATAAACACCTCTGATTCTATGGTAAGAAAAGCTTATAGCTCTCACTTCCAAAAACATGAAGAGGGCTTTACAAAAGTATTTCAAAAATGTGGAGCAGGAACTATCAATGTAGAAGTCAATGATAGTTATGTAAAGAAATTATTAGGATACTTTAAATCAAGATAGATAACATGAAATCCAATTTTCTACATATCGTTATTGTTTGTATAATGGCTACTTTTTCGTCTCTAGCACAAAATAAAATAGAGACATCAGTAGACACTACTTCTATTAAACTAGGAGATACTTTTCTATACACTATTAAAGCCCATACTAAAGCAGGAACATTAGTTACATTCCCTGCTACAGAACAATTGGGTAATTTTGATGTAGTTGAGTCTTTCCCAATAGATACAATTAATAACGACAATACTCAAGAGTTAATAAAAAAGTATCATCTTACACAGTTTGACCCAGGAGATTTTAGTGTTCCTGCTATACCTGTCATTGTAGATGCTAAACTATTTCATACAGATTCTATCAAAATACATGTACAAGATGTAGAAGTAGATACACTTAAGCAACCTCTATATGAGATTAAAAACATCTCAAAAGAGGGAGCCTCTTTCTCTACAAGTTGGTACTACATTATGTTTATTATCTTGGCGATATTCTTAGGTTTGGGTATCTATTGGTATATCAAAAGACAGCAAGATAAAAATCTTACAGAGGATGATAAATACAAAACACCTTTTGAGAAAGCCGTCAAGAAGCTTAAAAAATTAGAAGAGAAGAAGAACTGGAATCGTGGAGATGCTAAACCATACTACTCGGATATGAGTATTATCACTAGAAGTTTCTTAGAAGAGACATTTGGTATCTCAGCGAAAGAGTTAACGACATTTGAAATCATTACTATTCTTAAAGCTACTCTTAATGATAAAGAGATTAAAATAGATCCTGCAATCATTAAAGATTTAAAGATTGTATTAGAATCAGCCGATTTAGTAAAATTTGCTAAGTCTCAACCAACTGAAGGAGAGATAACAGCCGATACTTCTAAAATACAAGAAGTTGTAAGTAGTATTAATACTGCATACCCTATCTCTGCTGCGACTCAAACTGAACTTATTAGATTAAGAGAAGAGCGCAAGAAAAAGAAAAAGAGAATACGCATCTGGATTCCTACAGTAATAACAGTTGGACTAATAATCATTACTGGTGTTGTTTACTTAGTAAATACTTCTTCAGAAGAAGATTATCACTGGCTTACATTCAATAATACAAAGAAGCTACTAAACAAGGAATGGATAACAAGCACCTATGGTACAGAACCTGGTTTAACTGTTTCTACACCAGAAGTATTAGTTCGTTATAATGAACCTGTTTTAAAACAAACTAAACCTGATGGTATCTCTGCAATAAACCAATTCAAGTTAGGTGCAATGGAAGATCCTATTCACATTGTATTAAACAACGTAGTAACAACTAAGGAATATAAATACAGTAAAAAAGACTTGATTACATATTCAATCTCTTTACTGACACAGAATAACAAAATAGATAACTTAGAGTATAAAGACGAAGAGTTTGAAAATGCAAATGGAGTATTAGGAACTAAAGTAAGAGGAAGTTTTAAATTTAAAAACGCTGAAAACCAAAAGGATGAACAAGTTATATTCCAAGGGATACTAACGGACAATGGTTCTAATAAAGACCAAGTGTGGGTATTCTACTTAGCAGAAGACAGCAATGCTCCTGCACTAGTAGAGCGTGTATTTGATTCAGTACTTTATAAACAACAGAAGAGATAATAATGATCAAGAATATAACTTTTGCAAACCCTGAGTTCTTCTGGTTATTCATCTTATTGCCTATCGCAATATTTATATGGATTAAAAACAGAAAGAAACAACGTGCTTCAGTAAAGCTTAGTGCGATCCAAGGTATACAAGAACATACTTCACTATTAGTAAGGTTATTACCTATTTCTATTGTACTACGAGTAGCTGCTTTAAGTGCCATAATAGTTGGTATGGCTAGACCACAGCTAGTTAATATAGACACACAGATACACTCTACACATGGTATTGATATCGTGATGGCAATGGACGTATCAGGGAGTATGCTAGCGAGAGACTTAAAACCTAATCGTCTAGAAGCACTTAAGACTGTAGCAGCAGACTTCGTATCACAACGTGTAACAGATCGTATAGGTACAGTTATCTATGCAGCAGAAGCCTATACTAAAACACCTGTAACAAGCGATAAATTACTAATACTAAACGATCTTAAGAGTATTAAGTATGACAACGTTCTGAGAGACGGTACTGCTATCGGAGTGGGGCTAGCTACTTCAGTTAACAGACTTAAAGATAGTCCGTCAAAAAGTAAAGTAATCATCTTACTTACAGATGGGGTAAATAATACGGGAACTGTAGATCCGAAACTTGCAGCAGAAATAGCAAAAGAATATAATATCAAAGTTTATACTATCGGTATTGGTACTAATGGATTAGCAGAATCGCCTGTTGGAATTAAAGAAAACGGAGAGATAGTATATGAAAGAATTCCTGTAGAGCTAGATGAGGCTTTAATGAAGTCTATCGCTCAAACAACAGGAGGAAAGTACTTTAGAGCAACTGATACTAAAAAACTTAAAGACATCTATGAAGAGATCAATCAATTAGAGAAAACAAAAATAGATGAACAAAAGTTCGTTAAGGCAGATGATCAGTTCCAACTATTGGTTCTATTTGCTTTCATTCTTTTGTGTATTGATTTCATTTTACAAAAAACAATTTTTAGAGGATTCATATAATAGATTATGTGGGAGTTAGACAATAAACAATATCTTTTTCTTTTTATAGTAGTAGCAATATTGATTCTAATCTTTATTGGGGACATTCTATGGAAGAAAAAGAAGCAACATTCTTTTGCTACTGCTAAGGCTATTAAAATTTTAGCCCCTAATAGGTCTAAGAATAAACCTATCATAAAAGCATCTATTTATCTGCTAGCTCTAGCGTCTATTGTGGTGGCACTTATCAATCCTAAAATAGGAACTAAGGTCGTAACCGTAAAACGTCAAGGAGTAGATATCGTATTCACGCTAGACGTTTCTAAGAGTATGTTGGCTCAGGATATGGCACCAGACAGATTGACTAAGATGAAACAACTTGTTTCACAGATCATCAATGGTCTTGGTCCTGATAGAATCGGTATCGTAGGATATGCTGGTACTGCATTCCCAATGCTACCTATCACAACAGATCACTATGTTGCTAAGATGTATTTGCAAACGATGAATACTGATATGGTGTCTTCTCAAGGTACAGCCTTTGAGGATGCTATCTACGTAGCAACTAATTTTTATGACAATCCAAATACGAGCAAAGTAATGATCCTTATCTCTGATGGCGAAGACCATGGAGAAGAAATGGAGAATGCGATAAAAATTGCTAAAGAGAAGAAAGTAAAGATTATTACTATTGGTGTTGGTACTGAGGCTGGCGGGCCTATTCCTATTAAGACAGCTAAAGGAACGGAGTATAAAAGAGACTGGGACAACCAAATAGTAACTACGAAGTTAAACCCTTCTACACTTAAGTATATAGCTGATGCTACTGGAGGAAAGTATTACTATGGATCAAATACACAAGAGATAGTTGACTTAATCAAGAATGACCTTAGTAAAATAGAGAAGACTGACTTCGAAGATCAACAGATCGCAGAATACCAAGCACAGTACCAATGGTTTTTAGGTTTTGCTTTCTTACTTATCTTTATTGACCTATTTATATTAGAGAGAAAGACAATATGGATGAAGAAACTTAATCTGTTTAATGAAAAAGAATAGCATGCAACTAAATATGAAAAACTCATTATACTTAACGATATGTTTATTGTTCTCTATTTGTACTTTTGCGCAATCTGCTGGTAGAGCACTGAGCAAGGGTAACGAAGGGTATGAGAGCAAACATTATACTCAAGCAGAGGCATCTTATAGAATAGCTAATTCTAAAGACGCTAAATCTACTGCAGATTATAATATGGGGAACTCTATGTATAAACAGAAGCTGAATAAAGAGGCTGAAACAGCGTACTTAAGAGCTGCTGAGAAAGCTACTACTAAAGAGGCGAAGCACCTAGCATATCACAATCTAGGGAATGCTTATATGAAGTCTAAAAACTATCAAGCAGCAGAGCAAGCCTATAAACAAGCATTACTTAATAACCCTAAGGATGATGAAACACGTTATAACTATGCTTTAGCTAAGAAGATGAACAAAGAGAACCCTCAAGATAATAAGGATAACAAAGACCAGAACAAAGACCAAAATAAGGATCAGAACAAGGATAATCAAGATCAAAATAAAGACAATAAAGATCAAGATAACAAGGACGATAAGAAAGATCAAAAAGACAAGGACAAAGACAAGAAAGACGATAAAGGCAAAGACGATCCGAAAGATAATAACGACAAGGGAGACAAGGATAAAGAAGATAAAGGTAATCAAGATAAGGACGACAAGGAAGGTCAAGACAAACCTCAACAGAACAATCCAAATGCTCCTAACAGAGATCAGATAGACCGTATCTTAGATGCAATGAACAAGGATGAAAAAGGTGTTCAACAGCGATTGATCAACAAGAATCCAAAAGGAGGAGAGAAAGGAAAAGAAGCAGGACAAGCTGAAAGAAAGAAAAAAGACTGGTAGACTACAATGAAAACACTGCGTTACTATATATTATTATTTGCACTGATTTGCACGCAAGTTATCTTCGCTCAGGTGAGTTTTGAGGCTGCAGCAAGTAGAGATAATATCCCATTAAATGACAATGTCCGTATTGATTTTACAATGAATCAAGATGGAGATAACTTTGCGCCTCCTAGATTTGATAACTTCACTATTGTAGGTGGTCCTAATCAATCTGTAAGTACTTCATGGGTTAATGGTAAAAGATCATTTAGCAAAACTTATTCTTATTTCTTACAGCCTAAAAAGAAAGGAACCTTTACTATCGGAACCGCTTCTATTGAGATAGATGGCCAAATATATAAAACGAAACCGATTAGTGTCACTGTTTCTGATGCAGTAGCTAAACAAGATCCTAGACAACAGTACAATCAAGTTCAGCAACAATCACTTGCTGAAATACACCTAGTAGCTGAGGTTAATAATCGTACTCCGTATATAAATGAACCAATCACAATAACCTATAAGTTATACTTTAATACTAATATCGCAGGATATAGAGGTCAGAAAATACCAACCTATAATAAGTTTTGGGTACACAATGTAGAGTTACCACAGAGACCTGATGTTAAAATCGGTAAGTTTAGAGGAAAAGATGCCAACTACGTTACCCTGAAGCAAGATGTACTAATGCCACAAGAAGCAGGTACGCTTACGATAGACCCTATGGTTCTGCTTATACAGGCAGAAATCCCTACAGGACGTAGAGACTTCTTCGGCTATCCTGAAACAGGTTTTGTAGAAAAAGATTATAGTACAGGTAAAATAACAATAAATGCAAAAGAACTACCCGAAGCAGGTAAACCTGCTAACTTCTCTGGAGGGGTTGGGTCTTTTGACTTTAAAGTAACTCCGAGTAAGACGAGTCTAAAATCAGGTGAACAACTTGACTTAAAAGTAGAGGTAACAGGTAAAGGTAACTTGAATTTACTTACTATGCCAACTCCTACTGCTCACTCAGCATTAGAGATGTATGATCCAACTACAACAGATAAGATTACTTCTGGAGTAAATGGTATGCAAGGTAGTCGTGTGAATAACTATATTATCATTCCACAGTATAAAGGAGACTATGCCATAGATCCCATGGAGTTCTCATACTTTGACTTGAATACAAAGAAGTATAAAACGATCAACATAGACAGTTTAGCAATACACGTGTTAGAAGGACCTACATTACCTACTAATAACGAAGCGAAGAATACTACTGTTGTGGATAAGAATGAATTGTTTCAAGCTAATATAGCTAAAGCAACTATCGTTAAGCCTTATGCTAGTTCATACTGGGGTAGTACGTTATTCTATGTATGTACAGCATTGCCATTCTTAGCCATTCCATTCTTTATCATTATAATTAGACAGCGTCGTAGATCTGCATCAGACTTTGATGGTATTAGATTGAGAAATAACAATAGATTAGCGAAGAAATATTTAGGCGAAGCAAAGAAGCATATGAACAACAAAGAATTGTTCTACGAGGCATTAGAGCGATGTCTACATAACTTCTTAAAAGCAAAGCTTGATATGGTAACAAGCGAAATGAGTAACGAAAACATAATAGATATACTAACAGATAAAAACATAACAGAAGAGGCTATAAAAGACTTTATGAACTTAAAGAATGCTTGTGAATGGGCTCGATATGCTCCGACAGACCAAGTCGATGTAAATAAAGACTATGACAATGCAATTACTGTTATCTCTGAATTAGAAAAACAATTCAAATAGACCAACATGAAACACATCATCACTCTTTTTATATTTGTTATGAGCTTTCATATGTGGGCACAAACAGATACTTGGGAAAAACAATTTGACAAAGCCAATACGCTTTTTCAAAAAGAGAAATATACAGATGCAATCTCTGTTTATCAAGAGATAGAGAAACAAGGAATTACCTCTCCTGAGGTATATTTTAATCTAGGTAATACATACTATAAAACACATGATTATGTCAATGCAGTATATTACTATGAAAAGGCATTAAAGCTAACTCCTGAGAACAAGACCATAGAGACAAATCTTAATTATGCTCGTAAGGAATTAGCAGATGATATTACTATTATTAAAGAATATGATAGTCAGGATATCTTACACCAAAGTTTAAAGAAAATATCCGTTGATGGATGGGCTACACTAGCTACCGTATTAGCGTTCTTTATTTTTGTGTGTTTTGTCATTTATTACTTAAATAGTAACAGTACTGTTAAGCGTATATGTTTTGTCTTTATAGGATTATCTATTATTCTAATCGGAGGAGCAATGTATGCAGCTTCTTTTGAGCAAAAGTATGCTTCGAAAGAGGTAACGGGAATCCTATTTACGAAGGAAGTTAGCCTTAAAGAAGAAGCTAAAAACACTTCTAAAACAGTAAAAGAATTACACGAAGGAACAAAAGTATACATCTTAGAAAAGAAAGCACTGTGGATTAAGATAAGACTAGACAACCAAGAAGAAGGTTGGATAGAAGAGAGTACAGTAAAGTATATCTAATCCTACTACTTATAAACAAGAACGCCGTATTATATCGATATAATACGGCGTTCTTGTTTATAGAGATAAAAGCTCTAAACTGCTTCTGGTTGATTTGCTTCTTTTAATAAATCAATACTCTTAGCGAATAATGACTTTACTAAATCAAATAAACTTGGAAGTATAGTCTCTGATAAAGACATATATATCTTATAACTCACAGAGTTCATCAGTGTATCATGCTCTACGAAAGTGAATAGATTATTAATCTCATCGAAAATAGACAAGAATACACTCCCTACTAAAACAACAATCAATACTTGGAATACAGCACCGAAGAATCTATTAAATAGTCCTAAGAATACTGTCTCGAAGAACTTCGTTACTACTTTTGCTATAAATCTTGCTGCTAACACAGCTAAGAAAAATGCTATTACAAAAGCAAACAATGGAATGTATGGAGACTCCCATTCTAGCGAATTCATCAGGAAGTCTTTAATTATATTCGAGAATTTAAGCGCTCCTATCATCCCTATAAATAGAGATAAAAAAGCAACAACTGAAATAAAGAAACCATCTTTTGCCCCTTTAAATACAGCAAAACCTACAGCGATAAGGCAAATAAAATCTAAAAACATAAGTACTCAAATAATTAAGGTGCGAAGATATTACAAATCTATTAATTACAATAGACCATAAACACTATCTTTGTGGCTATTACAAATAACAATATGGCAAGAGATGAACAATTAAAATCTAGATGGGACACTGTAGTTCTAAAGGTTTCTGATCGCTTCGGTGACGGTGAAACACTAGATTTAGAAGCTATCATATATTTAATCGGAGTGCAAGAATTAGGTAAAATCAAAAAGAAATATAAGAAAGACGACAAGCTTAACCTGATGCACATCGCTATTTGTCGCTTACTTGAACCTTATGGATATTACGAGTTTGATCACTTCGATCAAGATGGATGGCCACACTACAACGTTAAGGAGAACCTACCTAGTCTGAAAGCTGGTGAACAATCAGTTTTGATGAAAGAGGCAATAGTAAATTACTTTTTAGAAAGTAAATTTATTGACTAAAGATAGTAACAATTAATAAAATTATAGGGCTTTATAATTTTATGTCTAATTGAAAAGCAGTAAATTTGCTTTTTACTTTACTTAAGATGATAGATAAAATAAAAGAATACATCGGTGAGGCGGAACACTTTATCACTGACAACAAAGAGACGCTTGAGACATTTAGAATAAAATTCTTATCTAAAAAGGGAATTTTGAACGACTTATTTACACACTTTAAAACTGTGCCTAATGAGCAAAAGAAAGAGTTTGGTCAAGCTATCAATCTATTAAAAAACACTGTCGAGAATAAAGTAAAATCTATTCAAGATGATTTAGAATCTAAAGATGTACAAGGTCTTTACGGAGACTTGACGCGTCCTGGCTATCCTTTAGATTTAGGATCTAGACATCCTATATCGATTGTTAGAAATCAGGTTGTAGATATTTTTAACAACATTGGTTTTAATATTTCTGAAGGTCCAGAGATTGAAGATGATTGGCATAACTTCTCTGCATTAAACTTCCCAGAGTATCACCCAGCTCGTGATATGCAAGATACTTTCTTCGTTCAGACTAATCCTGAGCAGTTACTACGTACACATACCTCATCTGTACAGACTCGATATATGGAGAAGAACCAACCGCCATTGAGAACTATATCTCCAGGGCGTGTATTTAGAAACGAAGCTATATCTTCTCGTTCACACTGTATTTTCCATCAAGTAGAAGGTCTTTATATTGATAAAGATGTGTCTTTTGCAGATTTAAAGCAGACATTATTATACTTTACTAAAGAGATGTTCGGTAAGTCTAAAATTAGACTACGTCCTTCTTACTTCCCATTTACTGAGCCTAGTGCTGAGGTAGATATCTATTGGGGATTAAAGACTGAGACTGACTATCGTATTACGAAAGGTACAGGATGGTTAGAGATTATGGGATGTGGTATGGTAGACCCTAACGTTCTTAAAAACTGTAATATTGATCCTAGTGAATATAGCGGTTTTGCCTTTGGTATGGGTATTGAGCGTATTGCTATGCTATTATACCAAATCGGAGATATCCGTATGTTCTTTGAGAACGATGTACGTTTCTTAGAACAATTTAAATCAAACTTCTAATAAGAAAACGATATATTAAAAAAACCTCATCTGATCTAGATGAGGTTTTTTTTATACCCTTATATACCTAAGCTCCCATAATCACGACATGGAGTATAAGGACTATTTATATCTAACAATAATTAATGATTAATTAAACCCAGATTAAGCATTAGCCAAATACTGCAAAGTATTTCTACTTCATATCTCTTTCATTTCTTCTAAAATCATACTACATGTCTTGCTACTGCTGGCTCTTCGTTTTAACACAGTCCACAGGACTATTTTAAACTCAGCCCATTCATAAATTCAGAGCTATTTTGTATAATTACTTTTCGTTTATATGTCCATCGCTTAATCTCGGTTAAAAGCTCTTCTTCACCCCTATCATAATACCGTCTTTAGCAAACGCTCCTCCTTGATAAGAGCGTACATAGTCTATACGAAAGAAATTAATCTTACCAAATCCAAAGTTAGACAGACCTGCTGTAAATTCGTGATATGGCTTTATATCGCTTACCATCGCATTGTGATACCCTAATACTACATTCCATCCTGTCTCTCTTAGCAAAGGAACCTTATTAATCAAGAATCCTTTAAAATCATACTCAAAATGACTCTCTACATAAGACTTATTCGTACTCAGAGCATAATACGGCAATAGGTTAAACGAAGTCAGTCTATCATTCGTGATGTTTAGATGAGTCTCGTTACCTGTAAAATGCTTTCTATCCACATAAGAGATATTATCAGCACCAAAATATTTACCCATCAATACATTATACTCAAATCTCCCTTTATTGCTCACTGTTAGTCCTTGGCTAAACCTAGCTTCTAGCTTATCATACGATAATCCTTTCTCACTTCCACTAAAGCCTTTTTCATAATCCACCTCTATCAGGGGATACTTCCTATTTGGCATATATATTCGTTTATCAGGATAACTAATATAGTTCATCCCCAAGCGAATCTTAGTACCTAACTTAAACTTATAAAGATAGTGATTTGATATCGGACTACTGTCCATATCTAATGGAGCAAGGGGATCATTAGAGGTATAGGCTCTACTACCTTTATAGAATGCCCCATTCGCATTATTATACAATGGGCTTCTATCCTCATACCCTATCGCACTGTGTACTTTTAGAGCTTCATTGAAGAACTGACCGTAATACCCCACATACACATCATTGTGATTATAGTACTTCGCATAGTTCTTTCTCATTAATAGGGAGAATGCAGTATTCAGTAGCTCAGGTATATTCTCCTTATTATACTGTTCTATCTTACTTCCTCCTTCTATATATACTGTGGAGTTCGTTTTGCCTTCAAAATAGTGTTTTAATTTACCATACACACGCAATCTATCTGACGCAAATCCATAGTCAAAACTTACCTTTCCAGAAGTAAAACTCTTCTTATCCTTATCGTAAAACGTACCGTAGAAGTCCGTTTTCATATTAAACCCCTGTACGGTATTAAATCCTGGTCTATCCATCCCAAAGATTCCCCCATAGCCTAAACTATATTTACTATCCTTCCCTCTATAATTATAACCTCCTAAGGCATCTCCTAAGCGAAACTTATTATACTTCATACGAATGCTATCCTTATAGGCAGTAGATTCCTTAATTATTCTGATACTATCCTTCACGCGATAATCATTCAACTCCTCTTCTGACAAAGCAAATAATCTATTCTCTTTCCAGAAATCATCCCCTTGCTTATTCACATCCTTCGCAAAGGATAAAATCTCTTTATCAAAACTAGCTCTAGTGAAGTTAGGTGTGAAATTATAGTTGTTAAACACACTTAAGAATACTCCTTGTATTTGTACTCCCAACGCTCCAAAAACTAAATCAAGATTCTGCGAACGCTTCACCCAACTCCTATTCTTCTCATCGTAACTAAAGTTTTGACTCACATTGATCTCTTCTATCAGTGGTTGTTGTACACTTACTCCCGTTACTTTTAAATCTACACCATAGATAGCCCCTATCCCATCTACTAAGTATAAATCCCCTGAGAACACTGGCTGAGCAGATGATTTAGGCGTTACCTTGATTTTATTAATCAATACCCCTTGATCTCTGAAGGTAGCCTCTAGCGTATATTTATAGTATGAGAATGCTGCATCTGCTATCGGAGAGATTAGTTTAGTATCCATCTCACCGATCACGATATGATTATCATAGAAGTCATAGAATGATTCATCCGCAGTATTAAAGCTATATCCACTATTGCTCCCACTCACCTTAGACGCGATGATATGCTCCTTCAGTTTATTCGGCTTTTGATACTTTAGGCTAGACACAGTCTCTGACAGATACACTATCCCTCTACCCAATGAATCCACACCAGATAATCCACTACCATTCAC